>PIVW01000203.1 GCA_003353825.1 Chloroflexota bacterium | reverse complement strand
AAAGGGCGAATATTATCTGACCGATACTATTACCCTGGCCATCGCCGATGATCATCGTGTTGCAGTGGTGACGCTCGATGATCCATCTGAAGCATTAGGGATCAACACACGTGTACACTTATCTGAAGCGGAGCACGTGCTCAGGCGACGTACCAATCTCGCACACATGACCTCCGGTGTCACTATGATCGATCCCGACTGCACTTATATTCACCCAGGTGTCGTAGTGGGGGAAAACACGATCCTGGGACCCGGCGTGTGTCTATTTGGCAATACATTCATCGGGCAGGCATGTGAAATAGGCCCCGGAGCTGTCTTAACCGACGTAGAACTTGGAGATTCATGCACCGTAGAGGCCAACACTGTACTTTCTGGGATTACAATAGGGAATGATACAAAGATCTTTCCCGGAATCGATTTTACAGCCAAGAAAGGTTGATTTTGTCTCGCTGAGTTATGATGCTATAGTTGGTGACGAACAATTATCGATGTTGTACATATACCTGACCAAAAGAATTTCGTTGGAGGACTGAATTACAATCTAATGGATGTTCCTTTAGGCTTGGCTGTTGCCATCCTGGCATTGTCACTCCTGCTTATGTTTGTGGTGGCTCTGGCAGAAGTCTCGTTGGCGACTATCAGCCGGGCGCATGTTCGGAAACTGGGCGAACAAGGGGTATCGTCTGCCTTGCTCGTTGAGGCGCTACTGGTGGATGTCGAGCGTTTTCTGGGGGGGATTTTGGTGCTCAGAACGATTGCCATCGGCGTGGCTACGGCAACCACGGTGTGGATTGTCATGAATCGTGGCGGTGAGTGGGTGAGTATTGTGCAGGCTCTGGTCATTCTCTTTGCTGTGCTCTTGCTTTTTCAGGTCTTAGCCAGGGTGATGGCGGTTCAGCGCCCTGTCTCGATATCGTTAAAGGTGGTCCGACCTATACGTTGGCTCACGAATCTGGCTGC
The DNA here is from genome assembly GCA_003353825.1 of Chloroflexota bacterium. Next base: position 8,682 of record PIVW01000203.1, on the reverse strand, counting down.
ACCGATTTCGTGGGTTCTGGTAAAAATCGTTCAGCGTTGCGGTGTCAAGAATGAAGATAAGGCCCGGAACATCTTTTTGACTGAAGATGGACTACGTCTGCTACTCAATTTCAGTGAGGAGGAGCGTTATATCGAGGCTGAAGAACGGGAGATGATCGACAGTATATTTCGTTTTAGCGAAACCAGCGTAGAAGAAGTTATGGTGCCTCGTGTTGATGTCGTCGCTCTTGACCATACCGCCTCACTTCAAGAGGCGCTAGATACTATTGTGGAAGCAGGCCACTCTCGTATTCCTGTATACGACGATTCAATCGACCGGATTGTGGGCGTGCTTTATGCAAAAGATCTGTTGACTTGCTATCGTGACCGGCGCATGGATGTTTCTGTACCGGTAGTCATGCGTGAACCCTACTTTGTGCCTGAGTCGGCGATGGTAGATGATCTGTTAGAGGATCTACAACACAAGAAAACACACCTTGCTATTGTTGTGGATGAGTATGGCGGCACTGCCGGGGTTGTCACTATTGAGGATCTGTTAGAAGAGATCGTAGGTGAGATCCAAGATGAATATGATTCTGAATCCCCCTTATTGCTCCAAACCGATGAGGGTGTGTACATAGTTAATGGCCGTATCGATATCGACGACCTTAATCGGGATCTGGGCGTGACATTGACCGACGAAGATGAAAGCTATACCCTGGCCGGGGTGATTTATTCACAACTTCAGCGTGTCCCAAAAGTTGGTGACAGTCTTAAACTCAACAATGTCTACATGGAAGTGCTCGAAGTGACAGATAACCGCATCGATCAAGTAAGAGTGGTAGTCGAACATCCTCTGAACAACAAGGGGGAATCGAACGGTATCATGGAGGCTGCGTGACAGAACCTTTGAATATCGAGGCGTTGGTGAAGGCAGCACTAGCCGCTCGGCAGCATGCCTACGCGCCTTATTCACAATATATGGTTGGCGCAGCACTGCTTACCAGGAATGGTCAGGTATTCTCTGGCTGTAATATCGAAAATGCTGTCTATCCGGCTACTTGCTGTGCCGAACGAGTCGCCATCTTTAAAGCTGTGTCCGAAGGAATCCGCCAATTCAGCGCCATCGCTGTGGCGACTGCCAATGGCGGATCGCCCTGCGGTATCTGTCGCCAGGTCATGCGTGAATTGGCCCCAGACATGGCTGTGATCATGGCTGATGAGACGGGCGATATCTGGCAGACGACTGTGGCTGAGTTACTGCCAGATTCATTTGGTCCCGAGCATCTGGGCTTTGCCCAGTAGCATGCGTACACGATGCCAAGACTCAGGGTTTACCGTACGCGTGCTATCGTCCTCAAACGACGAGATCAGGGGGAAGCCGATAGGATTTTGACCGTGTTTACGCCGAGCATGGGCAAACGCACCCTAATCGCCCGAGGTGTGCGCAAACCTGCCAGTCGCAAAGCCGGTCATCTTGAGCCCTTTACACATGTTTCGTTGTTGTTGGCCAAGGGCCGTACCTGGGATCTGATCACCCAGGCTCAAATGGTTACGAGCTTTCAGGGTTTGCGAGAGGATTTGGATCATGCTGCGTATGCATACTATTTTATCGAACTGCTAGATGCGTTTAGCGAAGAAGAGGACAGCCAACCCTCCTTATTCAATCTGCTCTTACTCTCGCTCGAACGTCTTGAGCAATCCCCAGCTATCCCTCTCACTGCCCGTTGGTTCGAACTGGCCATCCTGCGCCTTAGTGGCTACCAACCCCAACTGTTTTCCTGTGTCGAGTGCGGAGACGAGCTAGAGCCTGTCACCAATTACTTTAGTCTCGATCAGGGTGGTGTACTCTGCCCCAATCATGGTGAAGGTCGCCGTGGCGCCGAACCCCTTGCAGTGGGAACGCTAAAAGTTTTACGATACATCCAAACTCAACCCTACAACACTGTCATGCAACTGAAATTGTCGTCCAGGCGCATGCGACAGGTAGAAAAGGTACTGGCGGAATATATTCGCTATGTGCTGGAACGCCGGCTAAAATCGCCAAGATTTATAAGTCTGATCAGTCAATTATGACACCGTATTAAGCGCTTCTGGCGACTGAATCGACGGTGATACTGTGACAAGGCGACAAGGTGATTCCCTCTGACACTCCGCCCACCACGCCACCACGCCACCACGCGACCACGCGACCACGCGACCAACCGACCACGCGACCAACCGACCACGCGACCAACCGCCCTTCATGCACATCTCAGAATACCAACAATGGCTCTGCCACTACGACCTCGAACGCGGATTCGACCGTGTGCAACCCAGCCAAACCCTGGTGCACGCTATGGAAGAATTGGGCGAGATCGCCCGTGAAGTACTCTATCTTGAAGGGTATCGCGAGCCCGACGATATGGAAATGCGACGCGCCATGCTGGCCGAGGAGCTGGCAGACTGTGTGACCTTTCTCTTTAAGCTGGCGTATCAATTTGATATTGATATGGAACAGGCACTTAGGGGCAATCAACTCAAAGCCAATGAGCGGTTTCCGGTCGAGCGCGGGCGAGAGTTGGCTGAACGTTACCTTCAGCGGCAGCGGAAAAACGCTGAGCGCTTGCAGGAGTAATGCAATCAATTGATTATTACCGCGTATATTTCGTGTAGACTAAGCGGAGGTACAATTGAATGGAAGCGACCTTGAAGTTCAAGAGAGTGAGGGGCATCGCAAGTTACTGAATTCTTAATCTGTAGTATACAATAACTGTTTGCTCGCCGGGAAGTAGATGGATTTCGAACGGCCTCAATCCCTGTTCTACTGCTTGCCTGGTACCTGGCTAACGATAGAGAATCTTTTGAGGTAATCATTTATGACCGCAGCAAACAATGCACTAAATTTCCAAGATATGATCTCTCGCCTGGAACGATTTTGGGCGAGTCAAGGTTGCCTGATCTGGCAGCCTTATAGCGAGAAGGTGGGGGCGGGGACGGCTAATCCAGGAACCACATTGCGCGTATTGGGGCCGGAGCCCTGGAACGTTGGCTATGTCGAGCCCTCGTATCGGCCTGACGACGGCCGTTTTGCCGAAAACCCCAACCGCATGCAGATGCACACCCAATATCAGGTGATCCTCAAACCCGATCCTGGTGATCCGCAAGGGCTCTATCTCGATAGTTTGGGCGCCATCGGCATCGATCTAGACGCGCATGATGTCCGTTTTGTCGAAGACAACTGGGAGAGCCCGGCGCTAGGAGCATGGGGGCTGGGCTGGGAGGTCTGGCTGGATGGCCTTGAGATTACCCAATTTACTTATTTTCAGCAAGCCGGTGGCTTGGATCTCGCCCCGGTTTCGGTAGAAATCACCTATGGGCTCGAGCGTATTGCTATGTTCTTGCAAGATGCCAGAGAGGTCTGGGATTTGCAATGGGATGCTAATCATAGTTATGGTGATATCCTCAAGATGCAGGAGATAGAACATTGTGATTATGCTTTCAATGCGGCCGATGTCGAGCGCTTACAATGCTTGTACGAACTGTATGAACTCGAATATGAGGCCGCCATTGGGCGTGGTCTGGTCGTTCCTGCTTACGATTACGTACTGAAGTGTTCACACACCTTTAACCTGCTCGATACGCGCGGCGCTGTGGGTGTGACTGAGCGAGCGAACTATTTTAGACGCATGCGCAACATGTCTCGGCGTGTGGCGGAAGCATTTGTGGAACAGCGGGAACGGCTGGAATATCCGTTATTGCCCGATGATTCCGGGCCTGAGCAGACTGTAGCCGCAGTTTCATTACCGGCGCCGATCCCCCTCCCCGCCGGATATGATGCGGCTGATATGGTGTTGGAGATCGGGATAGAGGAGCTACCACCCCACGATCTGCGCGATGCTATCGCTCAGCTTGAAAGTCGGGTGCCCGCAGCGCTAGATCAAGCCAGACTATCGTACGGAGCTCTCCACATTAGCGGTACGCCCCGACGCATCGCCGTGCGGGTGCAAAAGCTGGCCGCGCAGCAGAGTGGTGAGATGCAGGAGTTCCGGGGTCCACCGGCGGATCGCGCCTTCGATGCTGCTGGCCAAGCCACTAAAGCAGCTCAGGGATTTGCGCGCGGGAAAGGGTTAAGTGCTGCCGATCTTGAGATACGCGAAGAGGGCGGAAAACGCTATGTCTATGCCGTCAAGCGCGTCGAAGGTAAACCCACACATACGATCCTGCCGGGGTTGTTAGGAGATTTGGTGTCAGGTTTACGGTTTGGCAGGACCATGCGCTGGAATGAGAGCGACGTCTCTTTCAGCCGGCCCTTGCGTTGGCTGCTGGCCTTGTATGGCGAACAGGTTGTGCCTTTTGCTTATGCAGATGTTGTCGCTGATCGCAACAGCCGTGGGTTGCGTCCCCATGGCTCGCCGCAGTTGCCCGTTGCATCGGCGGCGGACTACGGTAGGGTTATCGCCGATGCCGGGATCGTCGTTGATCGGTCTGAGAGACGTGAACAGGTCCTTCATGGGGTCCAACGTGTTGCTGCGGGAGCGGGGGGTCGAGTATGGGAGGATGAAGCACTGCTGGATGAGGTCACCGATCTGGTGGAACAACCTTATCCCCTACTCGGTCGCTTCGATCCGGCCTTTCTGGAACTGCCTACGCCGGTGCTGGTCACAGTGATGAAAAAGCACCAACGCTATTTCCCGGTCGTTGATGATGCCGGGGCATTGATACCCTTCTTCATTACCGTTGCCAATGGCGCCGATCGTGATCCCATCCTGGTTGCCCGTGGCAATGAGGCGGTGATCCGGGCGCGCTACGCCGATGCCGCCTATTTCGTGCGCGCTGACCGCAAGCGGCCACTTGAGGATTTTAACAAAGATCTCGCCACCCTCACCTTCCAAGAGCAGTTGGGTTCGATGTTGTCCAAGGTCCATCGGCTGGAAAAGCTGACGCCGGTGATCGCCGACCAGCTTGGCCTCACTGATGAAGAAAAAACCCTGGCCACGCGCGCTGCGCTTTTGAGCAAAGCTGATCTTGCCACTAACATGGTAGTGGAGATGACCTCGTTGCAGGGGATCATGGGTGAAATCTATGCACTAGACAGTGGCGAGGCGCCGGAGGTGGCGTGTGCCATCCGCCAAGCATATGTGGTGCGCCCGCGCGCATCTCTAAGCCCGACCAGCCTGGCTGTTAATCTGGCCAATCGCCTGGATAGCCTCGTTGGCCTTTTTGCCGTCGGTCTCGCTCCCAAGAGCACAGCCGATCCCTTTGGCCAGCGCCGCGACGCTCTGGGCATCGTGCAGAATCTGATTGCGGCTGAGCAACCCATTGATCTCATCGCAGGTCTGCAAGCGGCCGCCGCCCGCCAACCTGTTGCCGTATCGGACGAGATCATTGCTGCCGTGTCGGCCTTTATCCGGCGTCGACTGCAGGGTGTGTTGCGAGAGGGGGGCTTCGCTCATGATGTGACCGAGGCTGTGTTGGCCGAGCAGGGCGATGATCCCGCCCGTGCTCGTGAGGCTGTGGCCGCCCTTTCTGTTGCGGTTAAGGCGCCGGATTGGATGGACTCGTTTACTGCCTATGCCCGTTGCAAGCGCATCGTACGCAATCTTGACGAGACCTATGAATTGAGCCCAGACGCTTACACGGAAGAGATGACCCGACAACTACACCTGGCCTACGAGTCGGTGCGAGGGTCGGTGGTTGATATCCCTTCGTTGGTGCAGGCCCTGGCTGAGTTACAAGTACCTGTCGATGTTTTTTTTGAGAACGTGCTGGTTATGGCAGATGATCCAAAAATACGCGCCGCCCGTCTGGCCCTGGTTCAACACATAGCTGCTTTAGCGGATGGTTTAGCCGATCTGTCGCAGTTGAAGGGTTTTTAGAAGGAAGCATGTCCAACGCGTATCTTCTCAATATTCCGGGGCACTGGCCGAATGAATTCGGGCTCTGAGGGCGGGGTTCTACGAACCTACGCCGAACGTTCACCTTCGTGGACGGGTTAGTTCCCCCAAGTTATTGAGAAGATACGCGATTATGGCTATTGGCCCTGCAGTTCTAACCCTATTCCCGGCTTATCACCCTGTTACGCCTACCACCATCGTTATCTGCAGACAAATCCCATATTTGCATGGGGTGAGGGCTGGCCAAGTTTTCTAGCTACGATGGTTCAGAATGACCCGCTTTATGAAAACTCCGGTACCAGCGGTTTTGTGTGGAATTTAGAAGCCGAACCATTAAGCCCATGGCCCAAAGGCGCGGACGTAGAAGCCTCGGTAGCCGGCCTGCTCTGGGATCTGTTCGATCCTGTCAGCGCCGACGATAACGATGCGTTGTACCTCAGCGAAAACGCGATCATGACGGTGTACGCCGATGCCGAACCGGGCACCACCGGCGCCCATATAGATACATTCTATCCCGAATTCTGGAAGAGCTTGATCTACGCTAGCGGACAGGCTTGCCAGCAGCTTGATCCGATGTTCGCGTATTTCGGCATCCCCACCGACTGCAACGATAGCTGTCTATTCATCGATATCGTGGATATCAATATCGTGATACATCACTCAATCTTTGTCAGCGCTCCCTATGATGCTCGCTATGATGTGGGCTTTTCGGGACCGAATGGGGAGATCGATATTGGGGATATCTTTAAGGTGGCTAACAGCTTTGCTGAAACCTGCACCTATTGAGTGAAACGACTCTGATTAACCGAGCCCACCTTTTTCATACACCCACTCTTCAAATAGGGGTGTGAGATCACACTGGCAGTGCTTTTCGGCCAAGGTCTTGAAACCCTCGGTCGTAGCGATGTCCCACTTGAAGGTTTCGTAGTAGTCACGCATCAAGGCCTCGAAGGTGGCGTCGCCAAGGGCCGTGGCCAAGGTCTCGAAGAAGAGCGCGCCCCGGCCATAGATGATGCCGCTGTATGTGCCATTTTCACTGTAGGCGGCCACCGGCAGACCAATGGGGATATCTGCCCGATCGATCCAGTCCCAGCGCCGTTGCATATCGTTATCGCGGGCAGCTTCGTAACCTGCCTGGCCATAGACATCACGATAGTAAAGAAGCGTAGCGTATTGGGTGAGCGATTCGTCTAACCAAGGTTCGTCGACCTGATCGTTGCCGACGGTGCTGTAGAACCACTGGTGCCCGACCTCGTGGGCGGTGGCGGCTTCGAAGAATGGGAAGTTTTTGACATAGAGATTCAGGGCCACGACCACTATACCGGGATACTCGACTCCACCAGCCTGAGTTGGCGTGCTCACAACATCCAGTTCGGTGAAGGGGTAGGCGCCATAGCGCTCACTGTGCCCATTAAAGGCATCGATGGTATAGCGAAGCGCCAGTTCATTCTCTTTGGCGACCTCTGGCGGGGCGTAGGCATTGATAGTCGTCTCGCCGATTTTTTGGCTGATGACGCCGTAACGGTCGCTGCTCACCAGGTAGAAGTCACGCATGGGCCCGGCTGCGAAGGTCACCGTTTGCCGGCCGTTGCCGGTTTCTCCCCCTGTCTCGAAGCCTGAGGTCAGTATCTTTTGCTTTTCAGGGGCGTTGACGCGCACAAGGTAGTAGCTGCTATCGCTGTGGACCACATCGCCATTGCTTGGTGCGATCTCCACATTCCAACCTTCGTCGTCGAAGACAGCGATCATCGGGTAGAAGTGGGCCAGAGCAGCAATGCCGTCGACTGTGGCAAAGGTGCCATAGTTACCCCCTCCTTTGGTCGGTATCTCGACCACCATATTCATCCCGATCACAATTTGTTCACCCGCTTGCAAGGCCTCTGCCAGTGGCGCCACCATCACACTCTCCTCCAACTCGTAACGTGGCTCGACCGGCTGGTTGTTCACGGTTAGGCCCGTGACGTCGATACGGCCGTCGGCGATATTGGGGAACAGACGGAAATAGATCTCGTGCAGGGCCACATTTTCTGTGTTGGTGTAGCGCACTTCTTCGCGGCCGCTCAGCGTCGTTAAATCGTCGTCGATGCTGAGGTCGATGTGGTAAATGCTGGCTCCCGGGCGTAGATCCAGGGCGCCTTGTTCGGCGGAGATAAGCCCTGGCGCGAAGACAGATCGATCATCCCAGGGGACATCAAAGAGGGTGGAGCCAGGCACTGCAGGCAGAGAACCAGTCCCACTGTTTGAGATAGGATGCGGAGTGGCGGTTGGAACTATGGTAGCTGTGGGCTGCGGTTCCAGCGACGGTTTTGCTTCAGAGACAGCATCGACGTCCTGCACTGTCGTAGGTGTAGGGACGCTATCATGGGGCGTAGAAGGGGGAGACACGGCTGGTGAAGCACAAGCCGCCATAAAAAATATCACAATAAGATCAATAATGAGTAGGTTTCTTTTCATTGTCATGGAGAGGGAAAACATGTTCCCATAATTGAACGGCGTATTATTACAGACAAGTCAAAGCAATCAGATATGGACTTGCAGCGACTACTTGAAATGAGAGCCAGACAAACATCAATGTCTGTGAGTGCAGCGATCATAGCCAGCCGCTGACCTTCGACTTCCGATCTCGGGTCTCTGGTTAATGATCCAATGGACTACGGACGGCGAGGGGGCCTTTTTGGAGGACGTGGGTGTAGATCATGGTGGTTTTTACATCTTTGTGGCCGAGAAGTTCCTGGGCGGTACGGATATCATAACCGGCCTCGAGGAGGTGGGTGGCAAAGGAGTGGCGGAAAACATGTGGGGTGACGTGTTTGTTGATATCGGTATG
>PIVW01000751.1 GCA_003353825.1 Chloroflexota bacterium | reverse complement strand
ACACTTTCTTTCCACCAAATTGTCTGTTTTTATGCCGTAACGAAATTGGCGAAGGTATTAATACGACAATGGCACATTAGAATCCACTACATGTAGTATGTTTCTGATATGCACTACAGTATACGGGACACGCTAGATTCCGCCACTGCTACTAACGAACGGCAATTGATGTCGCCCTACTACATATGGGCGTCAATAACTGGTACCCACAAGATATCCCACCTGATGGTCTAGAGAAATGTGCCATTGTCAAATTAAAATGCACAAGCTAATAAATTCTCATTCCTAAGGGCCTTGAGAGCGACTTCTCCGACAGCCTCCTAGTCTAGACCTTTTGGCTCTTTCGGACTTTTCGTAGCTCATACTAGAAAAGTATGGCTTGTTTATACAACCACCACGCACCACGCAAAACATGTTTTCTAGGACCACGCGAAATCCTGTTGAACCGAGCTTTTCTAGCCACACCTTCACTGCAACCGCCCAAATCCCGAACGTCAGGTCATGTCCGAACAAACTCAAGCAGAGTCACTAGCCGTTGAAATCACCGATCTCGCACCCGATCCCTTCGAGACCTGGCGCCGTTTGCAGGCTTTTCTGGGCCTGGATGACGATAAGGTGATCCGGACCATGCGCCGCACCTCCGAAACCCTCCTGCGCGATGTCGCCCAGTTCGTCGTGGATACTTACAATTATCTCAGCCAATTCGATGAAACCGCGGCGGTGTTGGGCTGGGAACGCGGCATGGACGAGAAGCACCTGGCCGAGCGCAGGCAGTTCTTCTCTACCTGGATAGCACGCACTATCGGCGTGGATCTGAGCGAAGAGTTTACCGACTATCTCTACCAGGCCGGTAAAATCCACGCCGGTCACGGCCCCCGCCAGATTCACACACCCGGCCTCTGGGTAATAGGCTCGGTCGCAGTTGTGCAATCCCACTTTGCCCGCAGGATCATCGAAGATGGACACGAACCCCAACTCGCTGCCACTGCCATCGGGGGATGGAACAGCTATCTCATGTTGCAAGCTCATCAGATGCTGGCCGGTTACCGGGTTGCTGTAGCGCTGGACGAAGGGTTAGTCAAGATCAACGTGCGGCTATATGGCCAGTTGCGAGACCTGATCAGCGCGGGGAAGATTCCCGTTCATGTTCATGCGGGTGCTACAATTCACGATGCCCTGCGTAAGGTTTTTAACTACTACCCCCCGCTCAGACTCGAGTTGCTACAGGCCCAATGGCAGACGCCGGATGAGGCTGGCGATGCCACCTGGATCACCGATCTCGAGCGCGTGTATAAACCCAAAGGGGGGCCACATTCACACACCTTGCTCAACGGCCACGATGTGCGTGATCAAACCGACCCGGACAAGCCGCTCAATGCCGGCGATACCATTACACTCTTCCCACCCTGGGTGACTTATTTCTAGCATATGTTGTCGGGTGTTGGCTTACGGTCAGTGAGGGGCGGCTATGCTAAAATCTCGGCATCTATCTAAAGTGAGAGACGCCCATGCAGGTAAAAATTTATGCGACCCTCCGTCCCATCGTCGGTGAAGCTATCGTACCGATTGAGACCCAGCCCGGACAACCAGTGCGGGATTTGATCGACGAGATGGTCGGCCGCTGGCCCGATCTGCGCCCCGAGATGGTGGATGACGAGAGTAATCTGCTGGATCGCATCCACGTATTTGTCAACGGCCGCAGGATCAACTATCTTCAGGGAACGGATACGATCATTCCTGAGGGCGCGAATATCAACATCTTCCCACCAGTGGGCGGGGGTTGAGCATGCAGGTCCGTCTGAACAGTACGTTACGGGGGGCGCTGGGGCGACGCGTCGTGCTGGTGGAACTGGAGGGCGAGACAGATGTGAGGTCGGTGTTAGAGGGGGCGGTCGAGCAAGTTCCGGCGTTGGGGGAACTGATTTACACGGCTGATGGCGATTTGCAGCCCAATCTGGTCGTCTTCCTCAACGGCCGCAAGATCATCATGCTGCAAGGTTTGGATACACCTGTCAAATCTGACGACACCCTGGATCTTTTCCCCAAAACTGGTGTGCAACGGGCCTTTGCTCATTTGGAGTCTGCCAGCGGCGAGTAGAACGGGATCGACAGAGCTATATCAATTACCAAGTTAACTGAAGTTTTTCTTCGGCGTGTATATCCCAAATTGCCAGCCCCCCATGTGTGCCACGTATAAGTCTTCCCAGTCGCTGTGCCTTTGTATTGAACCAATGGTGCTAGTTTGAAATTAACATCGAGCTCTCCTAAACTGGAGGTATCAACCCCTGACCCAGCAAGGAGAACCCGATGTCTACTGAAGATTTTATCATAGAATTGTTTTGTCG
>PIVW01000202.1 GCA_003353825.1 Chloroflexota bacterium | reverse complement strand
ATAAAAATCAAAAAATCCGTGTAAATCTGTCGAATCAGCGTCATCAGCGTTCCATTTTGCGTTTTTCTGAAGAGTTGTTCGATGTGCAAAAATGTGACTTTGTGACCGTGTTGAGTATAGTACATGAATTATGGGGCGGTTCCGGAACAGAAACCGTGATTGATGATTGCCGTCTGGCCTGCTTCTTTAATCTTTAATCTTCACTTTTGGATCTTGGATCATTTCTTTACTTTTATCAGTTGGCTGCTCCAGACGCCAGATAACGATCAGACCAGATAGAGCTACGGCAGCGGCGACAATAACGCCCTCCCAAATCGAAGCCTGGGTGACGAAAATCGATACCATGCCAAAGGCGCAGCTTACCAGATAGAGTATGAGCACGGTTTCGCGTCGAGTGGCCCCCATGCCAACCAATCGATGCGATAGATGATCTCTGCCTGGTGTTGTTAATGGGTTCACTCTTCGACGCAATCGCGAGATGATCACTAGCGTTGTATCGAGTATCGGCACGCCCAGAACCAGGACTGGGATCAACCAGGTCACGGCAGGCACATTGGCTGGAAATCGCAGTTTTATCGCCACCGAGGCAAGCAGGAATCCCAAGAAAAGACTACCGGTATCTCCCATAAAAATACTGGCCGGGTTGAAATTGTAAACAAGGAAACCGATGCATGCGCCGAGCAAAGCCGCAGCAAGAATGCCTACCAGGTATTGGCCGGACAAGGCGGCGAGCAGTACGAAGAAAGCACTGGCAACCGCGGCGATCCCGGCCGAGAGACCATCCATGTTGTCGAGAAAATTTACGGCATTGGTAATGAACAGGACCCAAATAAAGGTAAAAATGATATCGAGCAGCGGAGATGGAAACGCCGATATCTGCACGCCAGTGACGATCAGCGCCAGAACGGCAATGGCCTGACCCAACAATTTCACCCAGGCGGGCAGTGCCACTCGATCATCCCACATCCCCAAAAAAGAAATGAAGGTCGCTCCCACGACGATACCAATCACTTGGGAGACGTAATAACGGTCGCCGAACAGTAGCAAGGCGATAATGACCGCTATGTAGATAGCAAGCCCCCCCAGCAGCGGTGTGGGGTTGGAATGAAGCTTGCGCGCGTTGGGTTGGTCGACCATGTTGGTGTGGAAAGCGAGGCGGCGAACTACCGGCGTCGCCCCCAACGCCAGGGTCAAGGCAACAACGAAGATGAGCATGACTTGATCGAGCATGGATAAGTTCCGGCTATGCCTCTCGCTTAAATACAGAATCGTCGTGTTTATACATTGCCTTGCTAACCTTGTCCATTCTGCTGCTGAAGTTCACGAATCAAGGCGTTGATAGCAGCCTGTTGGTCTTCGGGAGTAAGGCTGCGTGCGCGTTCGGCGTAAATCAACGCCTGTTCGTAACGTTCCAGTTTCTGATAGATCAAGGCCAGATTTTGTAGGATATTGAGATTGTTTGGAGTGATAACCAGAGCTTCGAGGTTGACCTCCAATGCTTCTTCCGTGCGCCCGACCTTGTCCAGAACGAAGCCCAGGCCATTGTACGCACGCATCTCCTGGGGGCGCAATTCAATCACTTTCCGATAGTTGTCGATAGCCTCTTCCCAATTTTCTGCGCGCGTCTCCAACTGGGCGAGGCGTAGATACGTATCATGATAGTTTGCGTCAAGACCCAACGAATACGTAAAACGCTCACGTGCCTTGTCACTTTCCTGCAATTCGAGATAGATGGTGCCCCATTCGTTCTGAAGATGGGCAGCATTTGGGCTCAGGTTGGTTGCATGCATGTACGCTTCCGCTGCTTTTTCCAAGGAGTCTCGTCTCTCCGTTTCATCTGTCTGGGTGCCGGCTCTTGTGGCGTAATAACGCGCGAGATTGGCGGTATGGTCGGTATTCAGCGGGTTGAGATCGCGTGCATGCTGCAAAACTTCTTCTGCACGGTCCAGAAGAACTGTCTGTTGAATGCTATCGTCGGCAGCCCGGGCACTCTCTATTAAGGCACGACCCCGGAATAGCTGATAATGATCTTCGTTGGGCGTGAGTTTAGAAGCTTCATCGTAAAAGTCCAAAGAGAGACGCCATTCGCGCCGGATGTCTGAATTCTGCCCAAGCTTGAAGAAAACATCAGCGCGTACGAGATTGATATTTATATTCACGATTATGAAAAATGCTGCCACGAGCAAAACGGCTCCGGTAGCGACGGCTAGCACAGGTTGGCGTCCCCAACTCTTCGAGGAGCGGGGGGCAATCTGAATGAGACTGCCTGCGAGTAAGAGGACCAGGATGCCAAGCCAGATATAGAAATTGACAATATGCCCGGCCATGTGGCTTGCTCTGGCAATACTGGAGAGTTCTGGAGGTAACGGCTGCACGCGTGTGGCCTGAATCAATCCTACAAAAAGCCAGATAAAGAGGGTGACGCCGAGGTATGCGACCGCGGCTACGAGGACATCTTTATTGGTCTGGCGTTGCGACCACGCTTCTCCTAAAGCCATGACAAGACCAACGATTATGGCGAAGAGCACGACCCACAGCGCACCAGGACCTTGTACGACTTCACCACCATTCAAATGCGTCACCCACGATTGCCAGAATATGCTGAACAAACCGGTTTCCCCCAACTGATTCGAGACAAAATCAAAGTTGAGTACCAGCAAGATGACCGAGTTGATCATGGCGTATGGCAATATGCGCCGCCACAGAGCAGGTGACCGCCGAACAGTGCTTGTTTGTGTTGCTGTCCGGCTGCTGCGCCGTTTGCGCCGTTTGCCAGATGAACGTTGTTCTGGAATGGCCGCTCGATCAATGGGTGTTTCTTCGACCAGACGCACCTGCTCGATGCCAATAGCCGAGAGCGCTGCGATAAAGATAAAGAAATAGCTGCGCGTGGCGGCAATGGAGATGCCAAAGTGAATTTCGACGAAATGAGAGACAACTGTTGCCAACAAAGCGATGATGATCAAATGCCTGCGATCGAATTGCCGCCCGCTATCACCACCTCGGACAGCTGCGTAAGTGATATATAGCAAAACGCCAAAGACGAATCCAATGGCGACGCCTGTTCCCGCAAAATGAGATACACCCAACAGCCAGGGTGCAAGAATACCAATCAGCAGTCCCAGACCCCCCAACACGATAAATAGGTTGCGATCACGATTGCTGCGAATCAGCCCAAGCCAACGCAGCGCGTAATAAAAGACGCTACCAAACAGGAGGATGTATGCCAAAAAGCCCAGAACGCCGGTAATGACCAGGCTATCGAAGGTTTCATTGTGCGAGCGATCGGGCGAGGCATTACGCTGTTCGAGGCCACCTAATTCAGGTTTATAGTAGCGATTGTAGGTCACCCACATCGATTCTGGTCCATAACCGATAAGGGTGCGGACAGGTTCCAAGGAATCGTTTGAACCGTCGGGGAAGACCAGCGCATCATTGGACCCCAGCATATCGAGAACACCCTGCCAGATCAGTACACGTACGCGCCCGGTGCCCGATGAAGTCTGCGTGATCTCCGCCAGACGTCCCGCGTAGGGGATTTCTTTGAACTGACTTAGGGGCGTGTTCGGAAGGTTGAGGATACCGAGCAGGATAACCGCCACAGCAGCCTGGGTAATGATACTTAGCCAGAGCCAGCGCCAGCCCCTGCGTGTGAGGATGGGCGCCAGGTAGAGCGCCAGGAAGCCGATGATCGAGAAAAAGACGGCAATTCCCCCCACAATACCTGCGTTTTGGATGAAAGCGTAGGCGCCAAATAAAATGAGAAATACACCTGCGAGGCCAACGCCGATGCCTTTGCCCACTTCGATCAATCGTAATCTCTGCCTATCAGCTGCCTGTTGCCTCAAGGTTGTGAGTGCGAGCAAGAGGAACACATACGTACCGGTACCCAGACCCAACCAGGGGCCTCGGCTCTGTGTAAATAAGATACCCACTGCCTGCACAATGACGACAAATAAGAGCGCGCCTGCGACTAAGGCATCGGCAGTGTTTCCATCTTCGTCGAGCAGCATGCGTCGCACAGCAGTGATCATGCGCTCAAATGTTAAGGGCAACGCCATGATTAAATACGCTGCTAAGAAGATTGAGTTGCCCAGATTTCCTGTCACGCGCTCGGTCGTTTTCCCACCCCAGGGCAATGGATCCAGTTCGTAGTGTTGTAAGATGCCGTAGAGGGCGATAGGCAGACTGGTGAGAATGACGGTGTACTGGAGGCGCTGCCATTGTTTTCTGGTGCGCAGTGTATCCAGGGCAACGAAAAAGAACACCATATAGCTCAACATCGTAAATGTGCCCTGCAGGCGCTGGTACGATCCCCAAAAGCTCTGCCGTGGCGCAACCGAGAATGCGGTGCTAATCAGGTAAGCGGCTGCCAGGATAAGAACCGGCAATACCAAGGGTTTTCTCCACCAGCTCTCAGCACTTGCCTCTTCTTGAGCAGCAACCTTATCCCCGCCACGAAACCGTATCCCGGCCACCTTTTTGACAATGTACGTGATCAGGGCGATCAGGGCTAGCGAGCGCAGCACACTGATCTTATCAGGTTCGAATACTCGTTGTGAATATACGTTGAAAAAAAGCGGCGTTATGATCAACGCAGCCAGCCAGGTGGCCTCTAAAATGGTATCGCAGATGGATTGAAGTCGAGTTGGCATCATTTGTTGGAGGAGTGTTTGAGAGTCGAATCTTTATTATACAGCATGGAAGCTGACACTGCGATCTTTTTAGCCCGATTTACATCGTGCATTCATTTCGTACTAACCTGGCGCAACAGAAATGCTGCGATACGGGTGGCCTACGCCAACACCGACGCGTAGACATCCAGGATACGGTCGATCAAAACTGGGAGATCAAAATTCGCCGTCACACGCTGATGGGCATTGTCCGCCATCACTTTTCGCAGAGGTTCATCCTGTAGCAAGGTGTTGATTGCTTCTGCCAGGGCATCTGCATCTTGGGCGGGGACCACCAGCCCGGTTGTGCCATGTTGATTGATCCAAGACGTTCCCGTCTGCAATTCGGTGGAGATCAGCGCAGTCCTTGCTGCCATCGCCTCAAGCAACACGATCCCAAATGCCTCGCTGCGCTGGCTCGAGGGTAGGACAAAGATATCGGCAGCCTGGAAATAGGCGGGAAGCTCATCATCGCTGATATCACCCAGGAAGTGGATGTTGTCTCCGTTGGGATTTTGACGGGCTTGTGTTTCCAACGCTTCAGCTTGTGGCCCGCGGCCAACGATCAAGAGTGGCGCCTCGACCTGCTTCATGGCTTCGACCAGATAGTGCAAGCCTTTATAATATCGCAAACGACCGACGAACAGGAGGAGTGTGCCGGGATAACGACGGCGGATGGCCGCCACTTCCTGCGTTCGATCTTGGCCGAAATGGGTGACATCGATGCCAAGGGGTACAACCGTGCATTTGTCGGCGAGCGGGCGCAGGTAGGGTGAACTCTGAATATAGTTTGGACTCGTGGGCAAAATGCGGTCAGCCTGCTGTAAAACACGCTGCAACACCGGCTTGTAGACCTTGAGCATGCTCTCCTGGCGGATGACATCACTGTGATAGGTAATGACCGTGGCCTGACCTCGTTGCAAGAGCCACTGGCTGGATTCAGCGAGGGGATAAGGGAAATGAAGATGGACGATATCAGGTTTCTGTTTGAGCAATTGCCAGGGCAGGGCGAGGCTGATCGGCGTGGAAGCGATAGTAGCCAGTCTGCCTGCACGGATCACCTCAACCCCCTGATCTCTCTCAACCGTCGTGCTCAACCCTTGCGGATTCGTGACAAGGACCGTCACCTCCAACCCCCGCTCCACCTGGGCGCGCGCCACCATGCGCAAGTGCCCCTCGATACCGCCGAGTACCGGATAATAATCCTTATATATGTGTAAAATCCGCATGTCAGGTTGTCTCTAGAAGCTGGTTGTATGCCCGCAAGGTCAGATGAGCAGTCCTTGCCCAACTGAAGCGTGAGGTGATCTTGGCGGTATTCTGGCGCAGTCTCTGCCTTAATGTATCATCTGTTAGCACGTCTAGCAACACGCGGGCTATCTCTTCCGCCTGGTTTGGGTCGAATGTGAGGGTGTCTGCCCCAACGATCTCGAGGGCGCTGGGAATAGCACTACAGATCGTCGGGGTTCCGCAAGCTGTCGCCTCTAATATGGGCAGTCCGAAACCCTCGTAAAGTGACGGGAATATAAACAGCTCCGCGCCTGCGTACAATAGCGGCAGATTCTGATTGCTGACCGGACCCAGAAAACGGATACTATCGCTCAAGTCTAAGCTATCGGCGATCTGTTGGGATTGAGGATAGCGCTTATCCCAAGAGCCGGCAATACACAAAGAGACGGGAGCGACATCACCAGCAATCTTTGACCAGGCCTGCACCAAGCCCACCAGGTTCTTGTGGGGCTTATTGCTGCCAAGATAAAGCACATAGCGATCAGGCAAGTTCATGCGTGAGCGTAACGCCGTGACCCTGTCCTGCGGCTGGGGAGCGAATATAGGATCGGCGGCCAAAGGAGTTGGCTGGATTTTGGCGGCAGGAATCCCATACACCCGACCGAAATCAAGTGCGGTGCTGTGCGAAATAGCCACAAAGCCATCGCTAGATCGCACAGCCAGACGCTTCAGAGTATTGATGAGCAAGCGGCGATGTGCGGGGAAATACCCTGGAAACAAGTGGGGAATGATGTCGTAGAGCGTGAGAAGGGTGGGTGTGTGCAGACGATAGGGCCGGACATAATAGGGCAGATGCACGATATCCGCTTCCAGGTTTTGGATAATACCGGGCAATTGAACCTGTTCACGCCAATCGAAGTTGGGGATCGTCGTTGTCTTGATGGTGAGATTGGCGTGTCTCAGGAGTCGCTGTAGATCAAAACGAGTATTGACTTGGAGCGGATTGGCCAACACCGTCAGGTCGCCGTCACATTGAGGTGCCAGGGCATCGACAAAGTTATAGACATAACGTCCGATACCGGGGAAATGATCCTGAATGGTGCGGCCATCAATAAGGAGGTGCATGGCGGAGGGTGCGAATCCCTGAAGTCTTTGTCAATCTACTATGTAGTAAGCTGTTGATAAATTTCAAGTGTTTGATTAGCGGTGTGTTTCCACGTAAAACGGGATGCGTTTTTCAGTCCTTTTGTGCGCATATCAGCACGCCTGCCAGGATTATCCAGCACAGCTTGTATGGCGTCTCTAATATCGCTGACGCTATAGGGATCGACAAGAATGGCAGCATCGCCGGCAACTTCAGGAAGGCTGGAAGTATTGCTGGTAATCACAGGCGTTCCGCAGGCCATAGCCTCGAGCACAGGCAGACCAAATCCCTCGTACAAAGAAGGGAAGAGGAAACAATCCGTTGCCGAGTAGAGTGCTGGGAGATCTACGTCCTGTACATAGCCAGGAAAAATGACATCATCATGAAGACCAAGAGACTCAACAAGCGTGAATGTCTCCTCGTAGAGCCACCCCTTCTTGCCGGCAATCACCAACTTTACATCTCGGGGGCGAATACTTGCATATGCTTCGATCAATCGCGGTAGATTTTTGCGAGGTTCGATGGTTCCTACATAAAGTAAGAAATTTGGAGGCAAATCATAGCGTATCCGCACATCAGCCAGTGCGTCCGTGTCGGTGACAGGACAGAAACGTTTGTTCACGCCTAGATAAACGACGGCGCTATTCGACAGATCGACATTGTAATAATGTTGCATTTCTCGCAGTGTATTCTGAGAAATGGCAATAACTACATCAGCCGAAGACAAAAAACGTGGCATCATCAATCGCAAAAATACTCGATTCAGGCGAGAATGCGCTTGTGGATGTGAAAGAAAAGTCATGTCTCCCAAACTAAAGACTGTGCATGTCCGTTGCAGGTTTGGCAGCAAGTGATCGGTGGCGTGAAAGATATCGGCCGGTTCAATCAGACGATCTTGAGCCTGATGCAAAGCATAAGCGCGCAAAACACTTAGTCGCCACTGCTTGTTCCCCAGGTCGATCGTTTTATGAGGCACCCTGTCTAGCGGCGGAGTAACCTGTGCGTCCGAAGGTTGATTGTAAAAGATATAGTAGTCATGCTCTGATGATGCCGCTAGCAAAGCGGAAACCAACTCGTGTGCCATGCGTCCCAGACCGGCGCGCAGGTGAACTGCCGGAGAAACATCTATACATATTTTCACTGTGTTCCTCGCATACTCAACGGTTCGTTTCAAATCTCGGTCAGAAGATGGCGATTCAATTTACACGTTCTAGCTGTTTGATCGGTTGGAAAAGAATGACGGTTCAAGTAGAGTTTTTTTGCATACTTTTAGCGAGTCGCAAGCGAATCCGCAACAGATCGATAGACAGCAAGTGTTTTTTGAGCTGTTACGTTCCAAGTAAAGCGGGCAGCACGATCCAGCCCCATAGAACTCAATTCCGCAATACGATCTGGGCTTGAAAGGATCTCTTGGGCAGCATCTGCAAGCGCCTGCGGATTCTGAGGTTCAATAAGAACCGCTGCATCGCCGGC
Source organism: Chloroflexota bacterium (assembly GCA_003353825.1). The sequence goes on along the minus strand of PIVW01000202.1, from coordinate 1,126 downwards.
AACTTCGGGTAAACTGGCAACGTTGCTGGTAAGGACAGGAACACCACAAGCCATCGCTTCAAGCACGGGCATTCCAAAACCTTCATACAAAGAAGGAAAAATGAACAGATCGGCGGCATTGTAATGTGCGACCAGTTCTTCTTCCGGAACAGAACCGACAAAATAGACGCTGTCAGATAGATCCAGGTTCTCGATCAATTGAGCCAGAGATTCGGACATCATTCCACCCACTTGTACGAACACCACAGGAGTTCCTACCTGGCGCAGCAATGAAATTGCCTTCAAAATCCCGGAGACATTTTTGCGAGGGTGCGTACTGCCCACGTGCAAAAGTAATTTGGTATCAGGCTGTACATACCGTAAGCGAAGCGTCTGGAACGCAGATGGGGGGAGCGGGCGAAAATGAGGCGCCGTCCCTTGAGGCACAACATAAAAGGAGACGTCAGGATTGGTTAGATAGGGTAGTGCCTCCTGCGCGGAGAACTGCGACACCACAATAATATGTTGTGCGCGCAACACCCCTCGCCAAGCCAATTTCCAGACAAAACCGGAAATCCCTAACGATCGTCCAGGAAAACGTAGCGGTGCAATGTCATGAACGGTGATGACTGTACGCAACGGATCGAGCCGATTGATAAGATGTCCATATGACTGATCCAGAATATGGTTGATGTCTCCCTGGCAGTGTTTAGCCCATCCGGGATATTGCATCAGCCGAATGAACTGTTGGAGATACACACTATTGCTGGATTTTGGTGGCAGAGGCATATCGAACTGCCAGCCTGGCCCGGTCACCTCTCCAAGACTCGCCCGGAGGCTTTCCGCATACCGAACCATGCTCGGCCACTTCCGCCCAGCAATCGATGGCGATCTTGATCAGGTCCTCGCGTCGCGTCGCGTCGTCGTAGTCGCGGTAGGTGAAGATCGCGAATTGCGTGCCGACCGATCCGACTTGCCTGTCATTTGCCAGAACGTACCCATACGCTGGTGTCAGTGTGGAGATGTTGTCCAAACCGAAGGCCACTCGGCCGGGGGCGACGATCGTTGCCGCCGAGCGGACGGGCGATTCCACCTTGGCGGTCCACTTGGCCTCGCCGTGGCTGTCGACCCAGGCGTGCAGCCGAGC
>PIVW01000750.1 GCA_003353825.1 Chloroflexota bacterium | reverse complement strand
GACTGCGTCAGTCACCTGCGCTTCAACGACACCGATCCTACAACCGAGGATGTGGGATAGGTCGATTGGATCCTGGAGGCGAGCCATTGGCTGGGCTTTGATTGGGGCGAGCATCTCTATTTTGCCAGCGACTATTTTGAAAAGCTCTACCAGTATGCCGAGCAGTTGATCAAGGATGGTAAGGCGTATGTCGATAGTTCAACTGGAGAGGAAATTCGGGCCTATCGAGGCACGGTGACGGAACCGGGCCGAAATAGCCCTTACCGGGATCGTTCGCTCGCAGAAAATCTGGACCTGTTCCGTCGTATGCGAGCCGGTGAATTCGCCGACGGTAGCCATGTCTTACGCGCTAAGATCGACATGGTCGCCGCCAACATGATACTGCGCGACCCAGTGCTGTATCGTATTCGCCACGCCCACCATTTCCGCACCGGCGACGAGTGGTGCATCTATCCCCTGTACGACTTCGCCCATCCTTTATCTGACGCCATCGAACACATAACACATTCTCTGTGCACACTCGAATTCGAAAACAATCGGGCGGTCTATAATTGGTTGGTGGATAATCTCGGACAGCCTCCTCAACCCCGACAGTATGAATTCGCCCGCATGAAGCTCGACTACACGGTCATGAGCAAGCGAAAGTTGCTGCAACTGGTCAAGGGGGGTCAGGTCTCCGGCTGGGATGACCCGCGTATGCCCACCCTGGTTGCCTTCCGCCGCCGTGGCGTCACGCCGGACGCGATCCGCGCCTTCGCCGAACGCATCGGCGTTGCCAAGGTCAACAGCCGCATCGAACTCGAATTACTCGAGCACATGATTCGGGACGATCTCAACTACCGTTCGCCCCGAATCATGGCGGTACTGCGTCCCCTCAAAGTCGTCCTTACCAATTACGCGGATGATAAGGTCGAGTGGTTGCAAGCAGCTTATTGGCCCCGTGACATCCCTAAGGATGAGACGCGCAAAGTACCTTTTGCACGCGAACTCTTTATCGAACGAGATGATTTCAGCGACGCCCCTCCCAAAGGCTTTAGACGTCTCTCTCCCGGCCAGGAAGTGCGCTTGCGTTACAGCTATGTTATCAAATGCGAGGATGTGATCAAGGATGATGAAGGGAACGTCGTGGAACTGCACTGCACCATCGACCCCGATACCCTTGGCGCCAATCCCAAAGATCGCAAGGTAAAGGGTACCATCCACTGGGTTTCAGCTCAGCACTCGTTGCCAGCCGAGGTTCGTCTTTACGACCGCCTCTTCCTCAAGGCCAATCCAGATGATGTCGAAGCGGGAAAGACCTTCAAAGATTATCTCAATCCCAATTCTTTGCAAACGCTCTCGAACGCCCGCGTCGAACCCAGCATTGTCGCTGACCCTGACGACAGGCGCTATCAGTTCGAGCGACAGGGCTATTTTATGCGGGATAGAGTGGATTCGAGACCGGAACGCCTTGTTTTCAATCGCATTATCACCCTGCGTGACTCCTGGGCCAAGCAGTCGAAACCATCGCAACGCTCAAAGGAATCGAGGGCGATACGTGAGGTCGAGCCAAACCAAGAGACCGTAATCGGAACCCGGTCAGAATCGCGCGATCGTGCCAGGGCCGATAACCCCAACCTTCAAGCAGCTTATGAGCGTTACATGGCTGATCTCGACCTGGGCGAACAGGATGCCGATCTTCTTAGCGGCGATCAAGCCATTGTAGCTTTTTTCGATGACGCCCTCAGCGTCGATGACATCCCTCGATCTGTTGCCAACTGGATCAACAATATGCTTATGGGCGAGATCAAAGATCTGCCCATCGACAGCCTGCCTTTCAACGGCACAGCCTTCGGCCAATTGGTAGCATTGGTAGATGAAGGGCACATCTCTGCCAACATCGGCAAAAATGTTTTATCTACCATGTTAAGCGAAGGAGGCGATCCTGACCTGATCGTCGAACAGAAAGGGCTAAAACAGATTAGCGATACCAACACCCTGGACCCCATCATCCGTCAGGTCATTTCTGAGAATCCAGAAAAAGCGGCTGCTTATCGTTCTGGCAAGACCGGATTACTGGGCTTCTTCATGGGTCAGGTCATGCGCACAACCGGCGGTAAGGCTGATCCACAACTCGTGCGAGAGATGTTACAGGATACGCTGACCGACGATTTGTAGGTTCTTGGGATGAGTCTATCGTGGCTATAGACAAAAAGCTGTCGATAGCAAATCATCGTTCGGGAAGACACGGATGGCTCTTTGGGATTTCGCGTGACAGGCCCATATATAGTGTGCTCAGATTTAGGCAAAAAGACGGTAGCCTCCCAGATCCAGATAGAGGCGCTGGAACCAAGTTTCGGTTCGAA
>PIVW01001529.1 GCA_003353825.1 Chloroflexota bacterium | reverse complement strand
CCGTGTCTCCACGCCTTGTTATACCATCGATATATTTTTTCATGGCACTATCGTACATGGCTTCAGATTCAGGAAAGCGTCCCTGATCGTCGCTCTCGATAATCCAGTTTGCCAAGAGTGCCCGCATTTCTCTCAGCCTGTCCAGATGCTCCGGTTGTTTTGCCAGATTGTGAACTTCCCAGCGGTCTTTGCTCAAATCATACAGTTCTTCTTCGGGACGTGATTGAGCCAGAAGCAGTGATTGAACGTCATCGAGTCTGTCTGCGCCATGAAGATCCCGCAGCCTCTTCATAAACGGCTTCCGATCCTTGTATACACAAGGCTGCAGGTAGGGCCGTTTGGGATAGAAGTTGCGGATATACTTATAGTTGCCCTTGCGGACACTGCGAATCCTGTCGACGGTCTCGTCACAACGGTCACGGGCACATACCACATAATCTCTGGGCTGTGCCTGAGGGCCAAACAGCGGCCTTGCCTGCATATACTCAGGAACGTCGATCCCCGCGAAATACAACGAGGTGGCCGCCATGTCGATATGCGTGATCAAGTAGTTGCGAATCTTCCCAGAT
>PIVW01001528.1 GCA_003353825.1 Chloroflexota bacterium | reverse complement strand
GCAATTGCATTTTGAGATACGCAAGGGCGCCGACGCTGTGGACCCGATTAAATATCTCGGCAGTTCGAAGCTCGCCCGTAATTGATACCCAGCGTAATTCTGCTGGTATTACGCGGTTGCCGCCCACTACTACTTTAGTCTATGCACCTGTTCCTCACCGGGTTGCAATCTACGGTGGCAATCATTTGGTGCAAAAAAAATATTTACTACCTTGGGGAAAGTGTGTATATGGGAGCGATGTTGGATTGGGGTGATTCTCATTGATTTAACGCAGCCGGATTGGGGAGTACGGTGCTCTGGTCAATTGACGGAGATGCTGTAAATGAAGAACGATACTGGTGTAACCGATGTTAAGCCGGGGAACCCTCAGGTTTTGTTTGGTCCGGGCACTCTTGCTGCGGAACTGCAGAAGGCTGAGGCGGCGGAGATTGCTGAATTCATCGGCGCCTCATTGGTTGAACTGCGGAAAATGGCAGTCAACTTCAAAATGAAATTCCTCGTATATCTTCTGGAGATGGCCTACTGTGAGGCCAGCAAGTTGATTGATACGATGGACGGTCGGCGGGTAGA
>PIVW01000749.1 GCA_003353825.1 Chloroflexota bacterium | reverse complement strand
CCTACAATCCAGTTACTGTAACTTTGTTTGTTAGCACCATATCACTTGGCAATGGAATAATACGAGGGTCTGAGGATGTTCTATGGTAAGTGTCGTGGCGCCTGAATATCATTAATCGCTATTTGTAATTTTGCAAGGGAAATCACCCGATTCAGAGCGTCGTTGTCGGCCCTATGCTTAGAAGACATGGTTCTACCCAGGGCTGTGATATTCGTCAGATTCGTGCTCATATTCGACGAATCTGGATTTCGCAATTTCATTTTCCATATTCGTCAGATTCGTTCTCATATTCGTGAAATTACCGACCCTATAAGTAAAAATCACTATTTTCAAATATGATTGGTGTAGAGCAAGATGACGTAGTGCTCTGAGGAGCGAGAGCGTGCTCGAAGTGAAATTTTGAGGAACGGGGAAGCAAGCTTCTTAACGAGGCCGGTGAGTACCCAATACTTATGCTGTTGTTTTCGACGTTGAACAGAAGTGGCATCACCGTGATTTTTTGCTTAGAATGGCAACTTCTTCACCTACCCGTGGGGCATCTATTGATCCGAGACTAAGTGAAATGCCTCATGGTCTTGGTGAAGAGGAAAGGCATCAGTTCATCATAGAACACTGCAGTATGAAAGACCCAATGTACAGTTTTGTTTATCTAATCCAGAAGAAAAAACTGGGAACCCGACCTGGTCTTGCCGCGGGTGCAAAGTTTCTTTTGTTGGGGGGCCGCAGCGCATCCGCGCACACCACTCCAATGAACTTGGTGCCACTAAGTGCCCGCGCCCCCCCGCTGGCGCTGAGGAAGCTGCTGCGGTGCACTTCGCCAAAGAGCGTGAAGAAAAGGCTAAGAAAGAAGCAGCAAGAAAGCGAAAGGCAGACGCAGAAGAGGCGGCGAGAAAGGCCAAGTCGAAGAAGCAGGCGGTGTTGACTGGAATGACCACGAGCGATCTCACGCACGGCGACGTCGATCAGGCATGGGCAGAAGCGGTATATGCGATACCGCTTTCGTTGAATGTAATGGAGAATCCGTTATTCCTAAAAGCTGCCAGGCTAACTTCCACTGTCAACCTGTCGCAAAGTGTGCGGAACAGCCCAGACGCGCCAACCTACGAGCCCCCGACCCGGCACAGGCTTGGGAAACCTCTACTCGCAGCGACCGTCGCCACTTCGACGGAGCAGGTTGCTGCTGCCCAGGCGGTAGTTCAAATCCACAAGGACCGGTGGAACTACCTGCACTCCGACTACCACGCCGCCGGCTACTGCATCGACCCCGAGTACCACGAACACAACCAGCACGTCGATGCCGAGGTGATGACTGGCTTCCGCGCAGTCATCGCTCGCCACTACCACGACAATCCCGCTTCTTCGTCGAAGGCTATGGTTCAGTTCATGGCGTACAAGAACAGCCGGGGCGTGTTTTCCGAGGCCGGTATCTTCGAGCAAGCCAAGGACATGCCAGCGCACGAGTGGTGGGAATTGTACGGCGCCGAGATCCCCGAGCTGCAGCTGGTGGCGATGAAGGTCCTGAGCAAGCGGTCGTCGGCGTGCTCTGTCGAGCGCCTGTGGTCTCTGTTCGGCCTCGTCTGGTCAGATGTCCGTGGATCACTCGGTCCCAAGAAGGCGCGGGATCTTGTCCTGGCCGGCTCTAACATTCGCCTGAAGAACAAGCTCCTGTCCATGGACTACGAGGCGACGATGCGCTCGCATTTGTCCGAGCCCGACACGAGCGACGAGGAGGAGGAGGAGGCTTAATCGGCCTTGGTTTATTGTGTTTGTGCTGTTGGAGCCAGACAACCGAGTCGGTTATTTTCGGCTCTCCTGGCCAATCAAATGAGATCGCGTTTGAGTAATCGCTCCGTCCCCTCGCCCCAACGTTGGCAGACGGACTAAGAGTGTTTGTTCCCTGCTAGTCAGGTAGTTTCATAGCCTTAACCGAGTTGGCCATCTGAATTCAAGAAGCATAGCTAATGATCAAGTATTTCGGTCAAACCGGTAGCACTTGAATCTGAGTACCAAAGCAGCGCTTAGGGCGACTGTGCAGACAGAAGTTACATGTTGTCTCCAGGTTGCTCTCCTACAAACGGCAAAACGGTGGGAGGCAGATCGACTAGACGAAGTGATCAAATCCAAGGACACCAAGACTTTAGCCGAAGTGCGATTAGTGTATGTTGGTATCTAGTATCTTTATGTCATCTAGAAACAAATCATCAAACACGAGGGGCTGGAAGAATTCAGTTCGAGGTGGCCAGATAAAGACAGCTTCGATCGCAGTGCTATGTGTATCTTATCACCAGCAAAGCTCGTGACCATAGAGCTCCCCATAAAAAACCATAGACGCGCTTCGGGTGTAGCCCCC
>PIVW01001527.1 GCA_003353825.1 Chloroflexota bacterium | reverse complement strand
TCGACACAGTATCCATTGCTGCCATCAACGGACCGCAGAACACAGTGATTTCGGGTGACGGCGCTACCATCGAGACCATCGTCGAGGCATTACAGGCAGCGGAGATCCGAACCCTACCTTTACAGGTATCCCACGCCTTCCACTCGCCCCTGATGGCGCCGATGCTGGCTGAATTCGAGAGAGCGGCAGCGCAGGTGAGCTATCACAAACCGCACATGCCCATCATCTCCAACGTAACTGGCGAACGTGCGGGCGAGGAGATGGCAGATGCGGCCTATTGGCTGGAGCACGTGCTGGCTCCGGTGCGTTTTGCCAACGGTATGGAGGCGTTATCCCAGGAAAAGGTGACAACCTTCGTCGAGGTAGGCCCGCAGCCCGTTTTGCTGGGCATGGGACGACAGTGCCTGCCCGAACATGAGGGCTTGTGGCTGCCCAGCTTACGGCGGGGGCAAGATGACTGGCAGCAAATGCTGCAAACATTGGGGCAGTTGTATGTGCAAGGCTTGGATGTGGACTGGGACGGCTTTGAGCGGGACTACGATCATCACAAAGTGACGTTGCCCACCTATCC
>PIVW01001526.1 GCA_003353825.1 Chloroflexota bacterium | reverse complement strand
TTCGAGGGAATTTTCATGGGCAAGATGAACCATTGCTGCGGGTGGTCGAAGAAGGAGTTTGATGGAGGAATGATGTTTAGGTTTGCTGGTCGGCATAGAGATGGGAGCTTGTATGAAAAAGGGGTAAGTGATGAGTGAGCGAAGCGAAAGGGACGGCAAGGGCTGGATGGCTGTTGATTTCTGTAAGGAGATGCGACTGATTCGCTACTGCGATGAGTTGGCGACCTATGTGGACCAGTTTGGAATGGCGCATACGGCCAGAGTGTTCGATAGAGAGATGATAGTTGAAGTGACGGCGTATGAGGAAGATAGACAGCAGAACTATCCGGGGTACGATTGCCCAGAGGTGTACCAGAGAGGCGTGGCTAGAGATTTGTGGGGCGATACCTACCTGCTGGGGCCGGTAGGCCCGGCATGTGATCCAGCTATGGCTCCGTGGGTGCATGTGAAGACGGGCGATAGGTACTACATCAAGAGAGATAGGAGTGGGCGGCATCCGGTGATTCCGATTGAGTATGTAGATGTCGTGCCTAGAATTTTGTTGCAAAAATAAGTGTGTCTCTCATTGATA
>PIVW01001525.1 GCA_003353825.1 Chloroflexota bacterium | reverse complement strand
TCTTGACCATCGAAGTCAGCGCCAACAATCTTCCAACCATCGGGACATTGGACTCGAGTCTTGAGCTCAGTGCCAACACGGTGCGGTTTGGTGGAGCACATTGTAACCATGAGTGATTCAACCGTTCGGCGAGTCACAGTGCCATGAGCGATGATTTCAGGCATGGAAACCATACAATCCTTGCCGTGTGGGTTATCCACCTCAACAAAAATGCGGTCCATCACGCGCTTACGAACTGACGTCCAATACGACGTTGCACTGGCAATCTCTAGCGCCCTCGCTGCCTCAGGGAGTAGTGAAGAGAGCCGACCTGCTTCCATATCTGGAACAAAATCTTTGCTGAGCAGGATGCCGACGTTGTCGTTCGAGCCTTTGGGATGTGGAATCCGTTGAGTGCGTCCATCTTTATCTGTGTAGGTGTAACCAGTTTTGCGTGTGTAACCGACTGGATTACCTTCCCATTCCAACCGCATCAACAAACCAGCACAGGGAGTTTTGGTTGTGATGGATTTGTCTGGGTTGGTTATGAAACCAGCCGCCCACTTAGGTAGGTTTTTGTTCTTACCTCGATA
>PIVW01001524.1 GCA_003353825.1 Chloroflexota bacterium | reverse complement strand
CGTGGTACTATCGACGATGGCGTTCGGGTCTGCACCAGCATACCCTAGAAAACGAGCCGTGTCCGGGGCAGGAAAATCCATCGGACCCACGTTCTGCGTAACATGATTGTCGACGGCCGTTTGGCCCCCATCGCCTGCGATTAATAGATCCGCATCATATACAAACTGAGCATTACCGCCAATGTCGATATCGCCATCGAAATTCGTGTTTCCTGCCAAATGTATGGCTACATCCGATTCATCGAGACTGAGACACTCAGTATAGATGTCTGCCTCCCAACTGGCGGTCGTGACGGCGGTTGTGGGGTTCCCGGTAAAATCGATAGGTCCCTTGGTAGCCATGCCGTATTTGAAGATGGGGTGCTCATAGGCAGAAATAGCAAAGCTGACCTGCACGGTACGGGTGATTTCTTGACCGGACTTTCCTGTGACAGACACGATCAGGTTCGAGTAGGTGTCATCCATCTGCATGGCGATACTGAAACATTGGTCTGTGGCACTATCCACAAGCACATCTGGGATGGCTCCATTATTATCCACGGTGATTTGGGAAACGTCGTTCAGGTCAGCAT
>PIVW01001523.1 GCA_003353825.1 Chloroflexota bacterium | reverse complement strand
GGATACAGCGCATGGGCATTCGGCAAACGTACTGTCCCAGGTGGAAAGGATAAAGCGCCTGTCAAACTCTTGCCAGGTCATTGCCGGCAACGTGGCAACCACGGAGGCAACAAAGGCCTTGCTTGATGTTGGCGCTGACGCCATCAAGGTTGGAATCGGACCAGGCTCTATCTGTACAACCAGAATTGTGGCTGGCGTTGGGGTACCTCAGCTTTCTGCCATCATTGACTGCGCAAATGAGGCTCGCCGCCATAAGATCCCGGTGATCGCAGATGGGGGCATCAAATATTCCGGCGATCTGGCAAAGGCCATAGCGGCGGGCGCTAACTGCGCGATGGTGGGCTCGCTGTTGGCTGGGACCGATGAGAGTCCAGGCGAGACTTTCATCTATCAAGGCCGTCCTTACAAATCCTATCGCGGCATGGGCTCAGCAGGCGCCATGGCCGGCGGCTCTGCTGACCGTTATTTCCAGCAAGAAGTCCGCGATGTACTAAAGCTGGTCCCTGAAGGAATTGAAGGCCAGGTTGCATATAAAGGGCCCATATCGAACGTGCTGCACCAGCTCATCGGCGG
>PIVW01001522.1 GCA_003353825.1 Chloroflexota bacterium | reverse complement strand
CTTTGTCTCATTTGTTACAATGGTCATCAATGGTCATATTAGACTTGATCCCTGTGATCTTGACCTTTGACCTTTAAACGTCGAAACCCGGTTAATATCCATATCAGAATTATCCTTTTGATACTCTGCACAATTTTTGCTTACCTCGAAGCTTTCGACCAGCACTCTGGTCTTGATCACCGATTAATGGCGGCCGTTGCAGTCACGGAGCAAACGCTCATGTGACCGCAAAAGCCTGTCCCATAGGTGAGGGAGTTGGTATCGCCCCCCGTCTCTGTTGAGGTCTGGTTGGCGGGTCCGGATGTAGATGGCCTCTTTCACCCCTCGTTCGAACCACTTGGGTTCGCGGTTCAGAATCTTAACGTCCTCCATGGACACCCGATGTCCTGGGCAGTCCTGGTGAATGTGCTTAGACACTTCCGACGAGGTCGTGCTAGGCCAGCGATGTTCGGCGAACCTGGCTTTGAGGGTTCTCTCCGTCTCGCCAATGTATTCACTATCACAATCCACACCGTGGTGGCTCGAGCACGAGATATGGTACATCGGCCTACCACGTCCTCTTTCTTCGTAGGG
>PIVW01000201.1 GCA_003353825.1 Chloroflexota bacterium | reverse complement strand
GGCGATGGATGAATTGGAAAATCGTTTTGAACGTTTGCCCGGTTTGGAAAAGTGGTTTGTTCTTATCCGCCCCCTCCCTCCTTGATTTTTGGGAGGTTTATTTTTTTGGGTTTCCCTTAGTAATGCGTCCAGTTCGCGCCGGCCACTGTCCGGACCATAGTGCCTGCTAATGATGCCTATAAGATTGGCACGCACGCCTGTCTCGGCTGCTCCTGCCTCTACACCATCGGCAACGGCCTCAACTACAGCGGCGGGATTCAGTTCGTTGGGTTCAGCGATAAACACCGGACTGAAGCGCAATTCGATGTAATCGATCCCATCTTGTTTGGCATCCACGACATTCTCATAGGCCACACGACGGCAAGCATCGTAGTCGACTAATACACCCACCATGTACTCGAACTTGGCCAGAAAGGCCATCACACCCGGTTGCGGATCCGTGACCTGCACATAGGGGCGTAAGGTTTCCAGATCTCTGGCAGGCAGAGGTACATTGTGTCGAAGCCCAAGATCCAATATAGTTTCTATGCGAATACTTCCGTCCAGATGCCTATGAAGGTCGATAAGTGGGAGTGCCTGATCAATCATTGGCGCACGGGTCTTGAGAATTGAAGATGGATCTGCTGGTCGCCGAAAAAGCTCTCATTGAAGCCGTTAAAGATAAAGCCATGTTCGAGATAGAAAATACTGGCGGGATGGTTTTTTGTGCCCAAGGTCAGCGTAAGGCTGCGGAGCTTGTGGTCGCGACCCCATTGTACAGCCTGTTTTAGTAGAGCAGTGCCGATTCCCCGCCGTCGCCACTCTCTCCCCACCACCTGGCGATGAATCCAACCTGTTTTCGTCTGCATATCGGGGATCATGTGTAAAAAGCCGACGATCTGGTGCTGTTGCTTAGCTACCAATAGACAATCTCCCCGCTGCCAGCATTTGAGCAGGTTTTCTTCTGCCAGCGCTACCTGCACCGTCACCATGCGTGGCAATTGTACCAGGTGAAAATTCACTTGGATGTCAGCCTCATCTACGCGCAGATTCATCTGCCACACACGCTGAGTAACATAACTGGCATTGAGTCGTGCGCAGTCATTTAGGTCATGAAGTGTGGGCCTGCGGATATAGAAATCGGCAATGGGTGTAGGTGATTGCATGGCAAAACTGTCGCCTAATCTGGGCGGGCAAATTGTGAAAGCGCTGCACTTACAGGATAACCGTTACGCATTAAGTAGGTTGGGATGTTGCTTCCCCACAATTCGGCTACGGTTTGACCATAAGGAGGGGCATCGCCAAATGTGTCGGCGGCAATCATGATGGCCGTACTTTTGACACCTCGTCGCCCCAGCTCGCGCACGGATGTGACCCAGTTCCGATCGGTCGAGGGAGTGATGGCAATAATCGTGCTCGAGCGGTCTAGATAGCCCCCCTCAGCCAGTAACACCCGGTCGAAAGGCAGACGCCCGGTCGGTTCCAACACGGCAAGCGTTTCCAGAATTTTGTTCAGTTGCCGTTCACCTCGATCTGCTTGCAGGATCTCTCGCTGGTCGGTATAGGTGATCAAGCCTACCGCTCGACGCTCTGTCAGGTATCTTCTTGCCAATGATGCTGCGGCGGTCACGGCATATTCGATAGTAGAGGGGATGAGTTCAAAAGTCTCGGCGCGATCTCTCCACAAAACGGCGGGGCGGCCATAGTCATCGGGCGGAGTCCAGGGTTGGGCAAAATGCCAGGCCGGGTCCAGGTCCAGCACGAGCCAGATATCGCTGGTAGGGTCTAGCTCGAATTCCTTGACTATCAGCCGTCCTGTGCGAGCGGTCGAACGCCAGTGAATGCGATTGAAACTGTCTCCTGGTACGTAATCTCGTACGGTAGCGACATTGGTTGTCAGATAGTGGGTTCGATGTCTTGTTGCCTCACCGCCGGGTACCTGTCCTTCCGGTAATTGAAAGCCATGGACATCTACCGTGGCAGGATACACCAGGATACTGCTGGTCTGGGGCAGGAGGCGCTGCAACTCAAAGATCCCCAGTGGATCACCGCTACGTAACGAAAGGGGGCCCAATTGATAGCGGCCTCTGCGATAACAGGGTGTGCGGATAATCCAGTTCCGTTTTTTACGTCCGCCCAGCGAACTGACAACGCGCGATGGGTGATGCCCAGGCAGGGTAGAATGATCCCTGATCTCCAACCACAATTTCGGGAGCCGACTGCGATTGATGACCTCGAACTGCTCTTCTGCCAGTTTACCAACCTGGCTGCGCCGCGCTCGCGTGAAACGTCCCAATCCGATCCAATTAACATTGAACCACGCCCAAACCCACGATGCCACCAAGACAATCGTGATCATGTAAAATGTGTTGTAGAGCAGATCTCGCCCGGTGTTCAGGGCAGCTATCAGGCTGATCACCCAAACCAGTAAGGCGATCCAAGTGGTACGTCGCATGTTAGCAAACGTCCATCAAATGTCGGAGAATGAATATCGGTTGAGCATCAAATCAGTTCTGGGCCCGCGTCCCCGGCACCGTGATAGATGAAAGTGTTTCTTCCACCACGGTTTCGGGATTGACATCTTTGATACGGGCAGATGGGCTGATGATAAGGCGATGGGCGAGGGTAGAGCGGGCCAGTGCCTTGACATCGTCTGGCAGAACATAGTCGCGCCCATGCACAGCCGCATAGGCACGGGCCGTTTTGAACAGTGCCAGCGAACCACGGGGACTGGCGCCCAGATACACATCCGGGTGTTCGCGCGTGGCTGAGGTCAGTGAGACGATGTAGCCTTTGATCTGATCATCCATGTAAACGGACTTGACCGCCTGCTGCGCCCCTTGCAATTCCTCTGCCGTTACCACCTGCGAGATATCTTCGATGGGATGATGATCGCTTTGCGAATCAAGAATGGCGACTTCATGTCTGCGTTCGGGATAACCGAGATTGATACGCATGATAAAACGGTCAATCTGTGCCTCCGGCAGCGGGAAAGTCCCTTCGTATTCGATAGGGTTTTGGGTCGCCAGGACGAGGAAAGGCCTGGCCATAGCGTGGGTCGTACCATCCACAGTTACCTGACGTTCTTCCATTGCCTCAAGAAGCGCTGCCTGTGTTTTTGGTGTTGCCCGGTTGATCTCGTCGGCCAATACGATCTGAGCGAAAATCGGCCCTGAGCGAAACTGAAATTCTTGCGTCTTTTGGTTATAGACTGAAACACCGGTGACATCGCTTGGCAGCATGTCGGGTGTGAACTGGATTCGGCTGAAATTACAGCCAATGGAACGGGCAATGGATCGAGCCAGCATGGTTTTACCCAAGCCGGGGACATCTTCGATTAACAAATGGCCTTCACATAGCAATGCCAGGAGTGTTAACTGGATTGCCTGGCGTTTTCCTAAAATAACGCGTTCGACATTGGCCGTAATACGTTCGACCAACTCTTGCGCAATTGATGGCGCTGACATAGTTTCTCCGATCTATAGAAATTAAAGTAATCTTGGTAAATACAGTGTTAAGGAAACAAACTCAACATGTCATTGCGAGCGAAGCGAAGCAATCTCCAACTTAGGCATTTTCGGAAAATTAAATAAGTCTCCAATCCGAAAATGCCTTTAGCGACTTCCGAAAAATGATAAAATATCCCTCAATTATTTTTCGGAAGTCGCCTTACTTGAACGCATATTGCAGACTTGAGGATTGCTTCGTCGCAAAAAAAGCTCCTACTAAGGAAACAATGTTATGGTAAGTTGTTTCCAGTCATCATGTAGGGGGCGCAGCACTCTAGGTTACTCGCAATGATAGAAAACTTGTATCTTCTCAATATTCTGGGGCACTCGCCGAATGAATTCGGGCTCTGGGGGCGGGGTTCTACGAACCTACGCCGAACGTCCACCCTTCGGCTACGCTCAGGACATGCCTTCGTGGACGAGTTGGTTCCCCCAAGTTATTGAGAAGATACGAAAACTTATTTAACGGCGTAGTAAAGGGCTTGACCAGAGGCTAAGGTAAAGGGATTTACTAGAGAGAGACTAAGGAATAACTCTTAACCGGTAACTAAGGTAAAGGGATATCAGTCGACTTCTGTTATCATGTGATCCTAGTGTTGAGGGATTGTACCACATGCCAAGGGCGAAGTCATGAAGATTATCCCATAGATACAAAAGTCCTTGGGCATTGACACGACACGGCACGACTAGTATGATGAGCAGGCATCACGCATTGAAATCCTTCACGACGATCTACACTGAGTCACGAGTCGATGTATGACAGACAATGTTTTGAAACGCGGCCTTCGTAAAGGCGTTAGAACAGCACGATCCTGGTTGGCAGAAACCCAACCTGCCAAGACCGATTTTTCACAGGATCGTTTTGCTTATGGCCAATTGAATGCGCTTGTAGAAGAGATCGCAACTGAGTTAGGATCTTTGCAACGGCCACACTACACCTGGGGGATGGCGCATGGTGCTTATCTGGCAAAACATCTTGCCATCGAACGCATCTCTGTGATCGAATTGGGAGTGGCGGGAGGCAACGGTCTGGTGGCCCTGGATCGGGCTGCAGGACGGGTAGAAGCCACTCTTGGCGTCGCCATCGATATTTATGGATTTGATAGTGGGGCGGGTTTACCCAAGCCGGAAGTCTATCGAGATCTACCCAACTTGTGGTCTGATGGTGATTTCCCCATGAATCAGAAGCGGTTGCAACAACGGATGCAGCGAGGTAAACTCATTTTAGGATTGGTGGAGGAGACGATTCCGGCCTTTCTGAAAACCCGGCCGGCGCCCATCGCCTTCATCTCGTGGGATCTCGACCTCTATAGCTCAACCATGCACGCATTTCCCTTACTCCGAGCTGATTCCGACCTGCTACTGCCTCGTATACAGTGCTACTTCGACGACATTCTCGGCTTCACATTTGCCGAGTTCAATGGCGAGCGTCTGGCTATTGCCGAGTTCAATGAGACTCAGCCCATGCGCAAGATCTCGCCTATCCACGGTGCGCGTTTCTACGTGCCCTCGCGCTACAGCAATGCCATCTGGGTAGAAAAGCTCTACATGGCGCATATCCTCGACCATCCTCGTTATGGCGAGTATGACGGCTTAGTGCGCAGACCGCGTATGGATCTGGTTTAGGTGTCAGGTGTTGATTGTTGAGTTCAGTGTGCAGGTATAAATGGCTTGGAGGCCAAGAAAGCACCTTGTCACTTTGTCATAAAGCAAGAAGGCCACAGCAAAACCCAGTTGCGGCCTTCTTGGCTTCGTGTCAAATGCTTTGAGTGTTTTAGCGACTGATGTTGGTGAATGCAGCCAGACCCGGATACACAGCTGCATCGCCCAGGTCACCTTCGATGCGTAGTAACTGGTTGTACTTGGCTACACGGTCCGAGCGGGCCGGGGCGCCGGTCTTGATCTGGCCGGCATTGAGTCCGACGACCAGATCGGCAATGGTGGCGTCTTCGGTTTCGCCTGAACGGTGCGATACCACTGCGGTCCAGCCTGCGCGTTGTGACATCTCTACAGCGGCGATGGACTCGGTAAGAGTGCCAATTTGATTGACTTTACAGAGCAGAGAATTACAGCTCTTTTCTGCGATGGCTCGGGCAATGCGGCTGGTATTGGTCACAAGCAGATCGTCACCCACAAGCTGGACTCTGTCACCGATGGCAGCGGTTAGCTTCTGCCAACCCGCCCAGTCATCTTCGGCCAGACCATCTTCCAGAGATATGATCGGGTACTTGTTCGCCCAATCAACATAGAACTCGACCATTTCCTCGCTGCTCAACTTCCTGCCCTCTTTGGCCAGATCGTAGAGGCCCGATTCAGTATCGTAGATCTCGCTGGAAGCTGGGTCGAGAGCGATAAAAATGTCTTCTCCAGGGCGGTAGCCTGCCATCTCGATGGCTTCGAGGATCACTTCGATGGCCTCGGCATTGTAGCCCAAGCTGGGGGCAAAACCACCCTCATCTCCCACATTGGTGCTGTAGCCTTTGCCTTTCAAGACCTTTTTAAGTGCCTGATAGGTCTCTGCACCCCAGCGCAATGCTTCAGCAAAGGTGGGGGCGCCGGCCGGCATGACCATAAACTCTTGCAGGTCGGTAGAATCGACGGCATGCTTGCCGCCATTCAGGATGTTCATCATGGGCACCGGCAGCGTACGAGCGCCGGCTCCGCCCAAATAGCGATATAGAGGCAAGCCCACTGCCGAGGCTGCGGCGTGTGCACAGGCCAGTGAGGCGCCCAAAACAGCGTTGGCGCCCAGATTGCCTTTGTTTTCGCTGCCGTCCAATTCTAGCAAAAGGCCGTCGATAAGCGTTTGTTCGGTCACATCCATGCCGAACAGGCCGTCTGCGATCACGGTGTTGACATGTTCGACAGCTTTTTGCACACCTTTGCCACCGTAACGCCCTGCTTCGCCATCGCGTAACTCGACAGCTTCGTGGACACCGGTACTGGCGCCGCTGGGCACGGCGGCCTGGCCTACGGCGCCATCGATAGTGACAACTTGAACTTCCACAGTTGGATTTCCCCGGCTGTCGAGGATCTCCCGTCCGATGACTTCTTCGATTTCGTATGACATTGCAATATGCTCCTGGTATGGTTTTACTTACTGCGAGATCAATCATCTCACACTATAAGTAGGATTTGTGAGGTTAGTTTGTTGGTGGGTATAAATCAGGAAAGGTAATCGTCCAACACAGCGAACAGTTCTTTCATGTTGGTGGGTGTGAGATTGCCCATGTGAGCGATGCGGAAAGTCTGGTTTTTAAGTTTACCGTAGCCATTGCCCAGCACCATATTATGTATACGTGCGTGGGCGATGAGTGCAGGGACGTCTATGCCCGGATCATTTCGAAGGCAGGTGACTGTGCGAGAGGCATACCCAGGTTCGGCGAATAATCCGAAACCGTGGTGCTGTGCCCAAGCGTGGGTCATCTCCATACATTGCCGGTGCCGTGCCCAACGCGCTTCCAATCCCTCATCAAGTATGCGGCGGCACTGGCGGTCGGCCGCGTACAACAACGAGATGGCGGGCGTGGCCGGTGTGGTGCGCCCAGACGATAGGTATTGTTCTAACTGCAGGATATCAAAATACCAGCCTCGATGCGGGACCTTTGCAGCGCGTGACAGCAACCGGTCCGAAACGGCAAGAAAAGCCAATCCAGGCGGTAAAGCGAAGGCCTTCTGGCTGGATGTGAGTAGCAGGTCGAGTTCCCACCTGTCGAAAGGGATCGATACCCCCGTTGCCGAAGATACTGCATCTGTCATCAGTAACACGTGGGGATACTTATTTCCGAGCAGTTTGGCTATGGCTCGAATATCGCTCATAACCCCGGTGCTGGTTTCGTTGTGCACCACGGTGACGGCATCATATCCACCAAACGAGAGGTGGCGATCGATATCTTGCGGCCGTACGGGTTGGCCCCAGGGCAAATCCACACGCACCGACTCGCAACCATTGGCAATTGAGACCTTTTGCCAGCGATCGCCAAATGCCCCAGAGACCATATTCAGCACCTTTCGTCCGGGCCTTACGGCATTTCGCACAGCCGCCTCCTGCAAGCCCGATCCTGACGAGGCAGTCATGTAGATATGGTTTTTGGTCTGCAAAATGAGCTTTAACCAGTCTATCAAACCATAGAATAGCTCTGTGAATTCTGTGCTCCGATGCCCAACCATGGGCTGGGTTTGGGCAACAAGTACCTCTTCATCGACTTCGGTCGGGCCTGGGATATAGAGACGTGGATGAGACATAAGCTTGTATCGAGAATAAATGTTGTGGCAACGTTGTAAAGCTTGTAACGTGCAGTGCAATCGAGAAGGATACCAGAATGCGCGACATGCCGCAATGTTACCAAACCTTTGACGTGAGCTTTCTGAGCGTGCTATAGTTCGAGGGTTGTGCTTAGCAATCTTCTCCCCGTCAGGTAGCTTCTGTGTCTCCCATTGAAATCACATTTATCGTCATACAGTTGATCTTTTTAGAAGGTATTTTGTCCATCGACAACGCGGCCGTGTTAGGCGCAATGGTGTCGGAACTGCCGGCCAACGAGGCCATCCCCTGGCCCAAACGTCTGGCTTTTATGCAGTCTTGGGGTGACCGGACGCTGGGAGGGCAACGGGCGGCGGCGTTGAAAGTGGGACTGCTCGGTGCATATTTTGGGCGCGCCCTTATGTTGCTCATGGCCTCGTACGTGATCCGCAATCTTTGGTTGCGTCTGCTCGGCGCCGCCTACTTGT
Organism: Chloroflexota bacterium; assembly: GCA_003353825.1. The sequence goes on along the minus strand of PIVW01000201.1, from coordinate 1,507 downwards.
TCAAACTATCACTCGCTCATCTGGCTATCAAATCCAGTCACTCCCATGGGCCTGATGACGATGCTGAGGAGAAAGCCGAGTCAGTACGCGGCAAAGAGTTTTGGACGGTGGTGCTCATGGTCGAGTTGGCGGATCTGGCATTCAGTGTAGACAATGTCGTCGCTGCCGTGGCGCTAAGCGATATGCTGTGGGTGGTGCTGTTGGGCGTGGCGCTGGGCATTGTCACGATGCGATTTGCGGCTCAGATCTTTACGGTGATGATCGAAAGAGAACCGATTCTAGCGCCGACCGCCTACGTCTTGGTACTCAATATCGCGCTTGAGTTGCTCATCGAGGAAACTGCAACCTTGCTTGGGCTCGATATCCACTTTGCCCACTGGCAAAAATTCGTCATCTCCGTCGGCACGATTGTTTTGGCCTTACTCTATGCGCGATGGCCCTTACTGCATCGCATTCTACAGCCGGTGGTGTACGTTATCCGCCGTTTCTTCGGCCTGCTGGATGACGGGATTAATCTCATACTACGTCCAATTGGTTGGGCCTTCTCTCGCCTTTTTACGGCGGTGCGGAGCCAATTGCGGTCAGGTGATAGTTCTGCCGCCTAGAAGGCTTGGCCGTAAAATAGTAACAACCAGGCCCCAAACACCAAGTAGGGGCCACAAGCCATGGTCTGATTCAGTTCTGCGCGCTTGCTCAGCACCAAGAACAGGGCGGCCACTCCGGCGAAAATGATACCTAGCAACAGGGCATAAACCACATCGGGGTAACCTACCATCATGCCGATTAAACCGGCCAGTTTGACATCACCCCACCCCATAGCTCCAGGACGGGCGCTGGCGATGATCCAAAACAGGCCATAGCCCAACATGCCGCCTAGCAGCGCTGTCAGGAGTACCGGTGGCTGTTGAACTATAGCATCGATGGTAATGACCGGTACCGCCAGCCAGAGAATGCGATCGGGTATGCGCCGTTGTGTGAGATCATACAGGGCGATGGCAAGGAGTAGCCAGCAACAGATCGCCGTGGTCACTGCCTGGGTTGTCAATCCATAGCGATAAACAGCGAGATATCCTTGCACAAGGACAATCGCCCCAAGAAACAGATACTTGGACGATGGATATAAAAACTGCCTGACGTCGAGTAAGGCTGCTTTCTGCATGGTTTTCCCTGCGCCATCGATGCCTGGTGCAAAGCTGCAAAAGGACTTAGGACAGAATAACTTGCCGAATTGCTCCCTGAAATGGCGGATGAGTTCCACAAGTTATTGAATTCTCTGTCCAAAGTAGGAGGGCAGTTTGTAGTAAGCGTTTTAGCGCTTTTGTGCACTTGCTACGACAATAAATCACCTATTGTAAACTGTACAGCTATCTTCGCAGCAACGAACTAGCAATTGTTCCCAGACGGCGCTGTGAAAATCAGGCCCCGTTGGGGCAGGTAGCAAGTAGCAGGTCGCAGGTACAACTTCGCTTGCAGACAAGGTTGAACTTGCCACTTGCAACGTGCCACT
>PIVW01001521.1 GCA_003353825.1 Chloroflexota bacterium | reverse complement strand
AACATAGGTCAGTGTGACCTACTTTCTCTGAGATATAGGTCAAACTCCTACCTTTGCCATTTGAAATTGAAAAGCCTCTATAGGCTATAGGGGCGCAGTGGCGGGGCGGTTAGCGCGTCGGACTGTCACGCCAGCGGCCCGGTGCTCGCAGCTGCGTTCCCAACTGGCATGCCGAGGACTGGGTGGTTTCTCCTAAGTTGGTACTACAGCCAGTAGTATCGGCCTAGACTTGGATGCTGGGGGGTAAAGTAATCGATGCGCCGTGGACTCATCTGGAAATAAGCAGACCCTCATCCCAGAGTTTCAGCTTTCGTTGAATATCCACGTTAAACAAACAACTTTACTTTACTTATTCCAATCTCCAGATTTCCCCATGCGTTGCAGACTCTGCTCCAAGTTCCTCACGCAATTTAGCAGATGGCCACGTGGCAGTTTTCAACATTCGTAAGAATGATGCCGTCATCCCACGACGTGTTATTGGATGGTTCTGTTCTGGTAAGAAACCACCGAATCCAATCATATCAAAGGGAGAGGTTCTGGAGTTGGAATATGCGAACAGGAAACTGAGGTCCAA
>PIVW01001520.1 GCA_003353825.1 Chloroflexota bacterium | reverse complement strand
GACTTCAACATGCTCAACAACATAACGGCCAGCTTGCGGGCCACTTCGACGCTAGCTCGCTTCTTGGCGTTTTTGCCTCCACGGGAACAGATCCGCTCACCGCTTCGCCGCAAATCGCTGTCTGGACCGAAAGGCCCCAGGATATAGTGAGAGCATTGAACCAACATATTGCGCAAATACCTGCTACCCGCTTTTGTAATCGGTAGCTGTGGGTCACTCTGACCGGTCTGGCTACGCCGCGGCACTAATCCCAAGTATGCACCTACGTTTCGAGTGTGATCAAATCGCCAAGGGTCTCCGATCGTCAGCACAAAGGTCAATGAAGTGATTGGCCCCACACCAGGCACCGTTTGTAACAGCATTGCCTGGGGATACTGTTCTTGTCCGATAAGTTGGATCTTCTGACCATAGGCTTGGATCTGTATGGTGAGTTGATCTACTGTTTGGAGGATCGGTTCCAAAACCGGCTTCAGAGGATCGGGCAAATCATCCTTGAGTTTGCTAAAATAGCGAGAGGAACACTTTGGCAAACGATGGCCAGTCGGTTTTACGACTCCACGAGCATGGTTGATCA
>PIVW01001519.1 GCA_003353825.1 Chloroflexota bacterium | reverse complement strand
AACATAAAGCCAACCACATTACCGACAATACCACCAGCCACGACAGCAGGCAGAACACGAGCAGGGTCGGCGGCTGCAAAGGGAATCGCACCTTCACTGATGCCGATCATTCCCATGATTCCCGCTGCTTTTCCGGCTTCGCGTTCGTCTCGTTTAAACTTCTTCGGCGATATGAAAGTCGCCAATGCCATGCCAAGTGGCGGTGTACAAATTGCTATCCCGACGCCTCCCATCAACCATGGCTGAGTATTCACCTGCGTTTGAGCAAACAGTGTAGCGACCTTGTTGATCGGGCCGCCCATATCAAAGGCCGTCATCGCGCCTAAAATACTGCCGAGCACCATCTTTCCTGAACCCGCCATCTATATGTAAATTGGTAACAGTCGTTCAGTTATCACGTACCAGGTACTAGTATTTCATTGGTGCGCTCACCAGCGTCATTGTAGTGTGGTTGCCAGGACATTGATCAGTGGCTAATCAGCTGGAATTACTCATTAAAAGAAAATATCACTAATATCTAGACTGCCTCGCTTGAAATGGATCTGATAAAATGTCAAAGGCCATCACAGACATGC
>PIVW01001518.1 GCA_003353825.1 Chloroflexota bacterium | reverse complement strand
GAGCATAATTTCTGTTGCTAAATTACATTATGGTAATAAAATAAACAAATCATAAAATATTCACAAAATCACTATGCTTATAAAAAACACGTTAATTTCAAGAGCATAATTTCATTTAAATTTGTGTTGCTATTTTAGCAACCAAAAATTATGCTCATTGAAAAATACCAAGTCTCAAAAAATGTGGTTGGTCACAAATGAATATTTACAGAAACATAAAATACACGATTATCATCACATGCCGAATTTCTACTTTTTTTTACCCAAAGTGTTTTGGAGAATCAGAAAATGGACAAAAATAAATGTCCATTTTTCACTTGGGGAAACAAATGTTGAAAAAAAAATAAAAAGTTAGAAGGGCATAATTGTGTTGATTCTTTATTTTTGGTAATAAAACCGGTATTTGAAAGGTATTTTTACAACCCATAGGACACCATAATTTCAAATTGTACATACCGAGCATAATTTCTGTTGCTAAATTACATTATGGTAATAAAATAAACAAATCATAAAATATTCACAAAATCACTATGCTTATAAAAAACACGTTAATTTCAAGAGCATAATTTCATTTAA
>PIVW01000001.1 GCA_003353825.1 Chloroflexota bacterium | reverse complement strand
ATTTCGCGTGATGCGGATTTTCCTCGCACGATATCTAGACGTTTAACACAACCAGCCACTAGGTGTGGGGGCATCATCGACTGAAATTCGTGATCGTCACGCGAAGTCCCAAAGAGCCGCGAAAATGAAAGGAAGTGGGCATCTCTTTCATTGAGTCTTCTGATTATACTTCTGAGCTCGCCAATGATCTCTCTCGAGTAAACCCCATTGATGAATCCGATACCGGATGTTCGGGGGAAGCTTGTTCATTTTTGAAAAGTATCCTTCAAACTCGCCCAAATTGGAGTGATGCACAAACCCCACGCCCTCTGGAGTCAGCTTATTTACGAGTTGGGACAGGTATGCTTCTAAGACAGCGCTCTCGGCATGAACCAGTGAATCGAAGCTAAAGACAAAATCAACCGAGTTGTCCGGTACCATGTCCAGGGATTTTCCATCATTGAGGTGTAGGGAGATATGCGGACTCTTATTGAAACATTGCCGGCAGGCTTCGATGCACACTTCTGACAGATCTACGGCAATGAGACGCTCACACTGGTCCTTCAGGTATTGCGTCCAGCGTCCATAACCAGGAGCGATTTCTAAAATGGCCTTAACCGGTAAAAATTCATGGATGCGAGGCAACAATGTTCCATACCAATGCATATCCACCCCTCCCCATTTTGCAGACCAACGATCGCCGGAATGACTCCAATCATAGTCATCCCCCCATAATTCAACATTTTCTTCTATGCTTGGCATATAGCGAACTCCTGCTTATCTAAACTCAGATAAAACCACACATGAAAGATGAAACGCATACGGGCTCTGATGGGCATCGCCTCCCTTACTCAGGCTGAGTCTAGCTGATTCGAGGCCCGACGTCAAACCTCAGCAACTGCCATTGAATTATGGGCATGTTTCGATCAGAAACCCCAAAGCCAGCAAACGACTACCCTATAGCGGCCCCTCAATTGCTTAATAGTCAGACCCAAATATTAGATTGCTGAACCAATGCGAGCTTTATTGTTCAGCAATCTAACATTTGGGCATCTTCATCTTTACCTTATAACATTGTAGAAATTGCAGATCGTTGTAAGGGCAAGATGAAGATGCATGGGTTGTTATTGCTGGGCAGGTTATATGCTCAGCGTTTCAAGGTAGACAGATTTCACCAAAACGGATAGAAACAGTAAAAATATCCGAGATATCGACAATCCCATCTCCATCTAGATCGTAGGTGAGATCACCTGGGAATGGTTGGTTAAAGATAGATGCATTGAGTACGATATTTATATCGTCGATATCGACAAGACCATCGTCGTTAAAATCCATGGCTCGACAAGCATCATACAAGAAGAGTCCATCACGTTTAGGCACAGATACTGATGGATCAGCACCAAGATCAGTGTCGTTGACACTGTCCCCGTCTTTCATTAGCTTCTTGAATGACCCTAACAATTTAACGTCCTTCGGGGAGTCTGTGGGATTGAGTAGAACAACGCCATGATCGAAGTACCGAACCCAGACCTTATCCTTGATCGTTGTCCAATTCACTGAATTGACCGCTGTTGAAATCGTTTCAGACGGAGCACCGTCGCTGTCAACTGTCATCATGTCTGAGCGTGGCTTGCCTAACCACCCCATGCCTAGCTCTCTATTTGCGTCGGTTGTTGCTATCTTGTTCCCAGGATAGACGGCGTACTCATCCACCCACTCAGACCATACGGTTTCACGCGCGTATGAGTGAACTGCACCGTACATTGTCGCCGCCGCCAGACTAAAGCGCTTCTCTACATCCTCCCAAACAACTCCTTCGTCCTTTTTTATATTTTCTTCTTGGTCAGCGTCCCACCAAGCAGATATCTGTTTAGACATGATAACGTAGTGTTTATCAGCATCATCAAACTGCTTCCAGATCTTTGTGGCAGTGCTAAAATCAACCGCTCGCCAGTCTTTTTCAACAGGATCGGGCCATGATTGATATCTGAGAACAGCATTTTCTTCATGCCAGTGTTTTGTCCAGTCTTCGGCCATAACAAGATTAACTGGACCGGTTGAAAATCCAGGTGACTCAAAAGTTTCTGATATTCCCGAAGCAGGAAACCATGCGTCGTTTCCTACGGTTAGTAAGTTCGAGCTATTTTGCACTCCCTCAAACATATGGTTGATTCCACTGCGATATAGTTCATTGAGATGTTTTCGGCCAGCAGCGCATTCTTTACCTCCACATCCTTCTCCTTCTGTATTATCTACTAGGCCATTTCCATCATGATCGACATCACCAGAATAGTACGAATGGATATTGGCAGACATGTCTATACGTATACCGTCCCACTTCGTGTCAGTAACAGCTGTAGTAGTGATCCAGTTTGGCCACCAGTCTACGTATAATTCACCGTTACAAGTGATAGTATTATTATTAGTAGCATCGGTACCTAAATTGGCGGCAAAAAAGGGGTACTTGGAATCTTTCCACTTAACCCAATTAATACGCGAGCTCTCATTCCGAGGAAAACGCCAATTGCCGCAATCTTCAATCTTGTCTGCCGCCGTTTTTCTAATATCACCATAATTATACCCTCCACCATCAGTATCATAACCAACCCAATACCAACCCGGCACAAAAGCGATATTGAGAGGGTTCCATTCAGTTTCCCATTGATTTGTCATAATATCTGCTCGTTCAGTCAAATTACCCGTACAGTCTGCATGTACCTCAAGAATGGATGCCATTTTTGCTTCTTCTGATAAGGCGCTACAAGCAGTATCATGTGTAATCCAATATACTCTAGGAAAAGGAATTTCCGAGATTGGATCATTGGTACCACCTTGTGCTGCTACCTCTTTTGGCAACAAGACTAGAAATAGTCCTAGAATTAGCGTGATGAACATAATACTAGAGATCAATTTTGCGACCACACCATGCATAAGAACTTCTTTTTTGGAGTGATACAGCGGGGTATTAGCAGTAGCTTTGTCGCCAGACGTGCTATGTGGCAAAATGCAGTTGAACACTTTCATAATGTTTCCACCTCCATTGGGTAGAGTAGGTTGATAGTTATAGATCTGAGGCTATTCGTATTGTTTGGCTTAATAGTATCTCCTTGAGTGTATATTGATTAGCTTATGTTTACTGTAGCATGAAGTCCACGACGCGTCTGGTGCAATTTTCGGCCAATAATTGGCCGTTTTTTGGCCAATGTTTCCTGTCATGTGCCCCTGCAATGAATGTTTCAATCTGCTTTGAAAATCAGATGGCAAGGAGGAAAAGGCAAAAATCAAATGGCAAAGTGCAAGAGGCAAAAGTGTTGTCCGCTGTTCCCAGAATAGCTTCATCCAGGACGGCTTATTCGATCAGAGCGAAATCGCAGTTATCCGTGACCTGTCGTCCATCGCCCTCTGAGATCGACAAAGGAAGTACTTTTCGTATCTTCTCAATAACTTGGGGGAACCAACCCGTCCACGAAGGTGGACGTTTGGCGTAGGTTCGTAGAATCCCGCCCCAGAGCCCGAATTTATTCGGCAAGTGCCCCGAAATATTGAGAAGATACAAGATGCGTTCATCCTATAATCCCAAAGGAATTCTATTCGACATTTTCGGCGTACTGCTCTCATCGAGTTTTCGATCAGCCTCCGCAGAACTTGCGACGCTGTTAGAGCGGCCTGTCGAACAAATCGAGCCCGTTTACGTGCGCTGGGAGTATCCCTGGGACCGAGGTCGCATCACCGAGGTCGAGTTCTGGCGGGCGGTGCAAAAGGAGCTCGGTACCGATACCGACTGGCGAGTTCTCAAGCAGGCCGTCCTGGATAGCATTCACCCCTTACAAGGCTCCCTAGAACTCCTGGACCTGTGTGCCCAGCACGTTGGCGTTTATCTGCTCAGCGACACTCGGGGGGAATGGTTCGAGGTTCTGGACGCCAGGTTCGGCCTCAAACGACGTGTGAACAGAGCTTTTCTATCTTATGAAATGGGGATGGGCAAGGCGGAACCACAGTGCTTTGAATATGTACTGTCGGAACTCAACAAGCGGCCGAGCAACATCTACTTTCTAGACGACCGCGAGGAGAACATTGATATGGCCCGACGTTTCGGCTTACAAGCCATCCATTTCACCGGCGCAGCCGATGCAAAATCGCAAATACTGCATCTGTTGGATTCAAGCAAACACGATAACCTGAGAGCGGCAGGAATAGGGTAGAGGTTTTTGCTAGTCTCTCACAGCACTTCGATAAACACCCTGTTCTGAGCTAGCATCTGAATCTAAAGCTCGCCAGCGTTCAGCAGCACCCCTACGGATAAATGCCGGATCGAAGTCCGCAAGGAATTCCCATCCCTCCAGGGCCAACCCCTCGACCGCATCATCGGTAAGATGAAATCTCAATGTGCGACCATCGGTCAATACGACGAAATTCAGCATTTCGTCATCGCCATCGTCGATAATATTTACGATGCAAGGTCGGTCGGTACCGTGGGGTTTTTGAAAGAAAGCAGAAGAACAACGGGCGCAAAACGCCAGATCGGCGTCGCATAACCCTCTATCCATGACAATAATCATAATTCCACCCCGCGTTGCGGAGTACGTGCGTGTGATATTATCCATGATAGAGATAAAAGAGGTCGCCGTCTATGATCTAGAACATATTGTGTTATATGTGACAGTGGCTGGGGTGTACGCTAACGGAGTTCCCCACGCAAACGTTCGGCCAAAGCCGTATGCCGCTCGGCTACCTTGTCATTTCGCACTGCCACAGCCAAGGCTCGTGACGTACCTACAATCACCACTATCTCTTTGGCTCGGGTAATGGCAGTATAAAGCAGATTGCGTTGCAGCATGACATAATGAGTGGTGTGGAACGGCAGAACCACGACCCCATATTCTGACCCCTGGCTTTTGTGTACCGATACCGCCCAGGCGTGCACCAGTTCGTCAAGATTCGCCCAATCATACACCACCGGGCGGCCATCGATGGTCGCCGTAAGTGTGTGCATGATCAGATCAATGGCGCTGACCGTGCCCATATCTCCATTAAAGACTTCCAGATTATAGTTATTACGCATCTGCATAATGCGATCGCCGACACGAAACACTCGACCCCCGTTTGCACGCTGGGGTTTCCGTTCGTTGGGTGGGTTTAGGGCCTGCTGCAAACGTAGATTCAGCGCACCCACCCCCATAGCACCACGATGCATTGGGCTTAGAATTTGAATCTCGGAGGAGGATATGCCGAATTGTTTGGGTATCCGCTCTTTCACGAGATCTACAACCATGTCCGCACAACGTTCGACATCCTCGATCTTGAAATGGAAAAAATCGGTAGCATTTTTAGGAAACAAGGGCATTTGTCCCTGGTTGATGCGATGGGCATTGGTGATAATGTAGCTGTCTGCGGCCTGACGAAAAATGGTCTGCAACTCAACAACCGCAACTTCCCCCGAGTCGATGATATCGCCCAAGACATTGCCCGCACCCACCGAGGGTAGCTGGTCCACATCACCTACCAGTAACAGATGTGCCCCAGGGGGTATCGCCTTGAGCAAGTTATTGGTCAGCAGCAAATCCAGCATAGAGGCTTCATCCACAACCAGCATATCGATCTTGAGTGGGTTTTCGGCATTGCGTTTGAAGCTAAACCCTGCGCTTGGGTTCACTTCCAGTAGTCGGTGGATAGTCTTGGCCTCATGGCCGGTCGCTTCAGACATACGCTTAGCGGCGCGTCCGGTCGGCGCAGCCAGGGCAAAACGATTACCGGCTGCCCTTAATAAACGGATGATGGCCAACAAAGTGGTCGTCTTGCCGGTCCCCGGTCCTCCGGTTAAGACCGTCACCGAATGGGTGAGAGCTGTTTGCACTGCCTGACGCTGAGCCTGCGCTAAATCAATCGTCGTGTGTTGGCGCAACGCAGAAAACGCCTCCTCCCAATTGAAATTTGCAAAGGCTGAGAGATGCCTGCTGCCAGTTGCCAAGCGCGCTTCGTTCAGCTTTCGCAGGCGTCCGGCCACCCCGATCTCACCGTAGTAAAAGGGTGTTAGATACACCGCTTGTGTCTCACCTAACACTTCGCCCTGTGGCTCGATCTTGTATTGAACCTGCTCGACATGGACCCGCTCCTCCCCTTGCAAGCGCAGGATCGCCTGTTCTACCAGCTCTGGATCTACACCAAGCAGCTTGGCCCCTTCGTCCACGAGATCGGGTTGGGGTGTGAAGACATGCCCTTCATCCGACTGTTGGCCCAACACATAGGCCACACCGGCCGCCACGCGTTCGGGGCTGTCGTGGGGGATACCCAGCGCCTGTGCGATCTTGTCGGCAGTGAGAAAACCAATGCCGTAGATATCACGTTGCAACCGATAAGGATCTGTTTTGAGAACACCGACCGCGGCATCACCATAGTATTTGTAGATCTTGACCGCCAAGCTGGTAGATACGCCATGATCCTGCAAAAAAATCATCACTTCCTTGATCTGCCGTTGTTCTTCCCAGGCTTTTTTGATCATTATCACCCGCTTCTTACCCACTCCAAGCGCTTCGGACAACCGATCCGGTTCATTGTCGATCACCTCCAGCGTCTCTGCCCCAAAACGGCGGACAATACGCTTAGCCGTCACCGGCCCAACGCCCTTAATTAGACCCGACCCCAGATATTTCTCGATGCCGACCGCGGTAGCGGGCAACACCATCTTATAATCCTCCACTTTGAACTGGCGGCCATATTGAGCATGGCTGCTCCAAACGCCACGCAATTGCACCGATGCGCCCACATTGATCCCCATCATATTTCCGACAATGGTTATAAGGCCACCCCGTTGCCCGGTCAGGCGGGCAACGGTATAGCCATTCTCTTCGTTATGGTAAGTGATGCGTTCGATAACGCCTGTCAATATGTCCACGTTTTAGTCAACCAATTTCCTGATAGTAGCATAAGGATGTTTCATTATGCCATAGCTTTGGGTGGAGCACATGACGCCATTCTTTTGTACGCCTGCTCATACAGCGCCGGCCAACTCTATGCTACAATGAAATGACCCTTGTGAGAAGAAAAGTTTGATATTGATGCGATATTGTTAAACCTTATGAATAATTACCCCTGGCTAGAAACGCTGAATGACCGCCAACGCGAAGCCGTAACCTATCGACCAACCCCTTTGCTTGTGCTGGCGGGACCTGGTAGTGGAAAGACACGAATCCTAACCAATCGTGCGGCCTGGTTCATCCACGATGGACAAGCAAAACCAGAAAGTATTCTGGCTGTCACATTTACCAATCGGGCGGCAGAAGAAATGCGGGAGCGGCTCTTTGCTACGTTGGACGATCAAGCCAGCGGCGTTTGGATATATACGTTCCACGCCACGGCTGTGCGCATACTACGACGTTTTGGTAAAGTGGTAGGAATCGATCCCGAGTTCGCGATCATCGATGAAGATGAGCAGCGCCACGCGCTCAACCGCATGCTGCGGCAGGCTGATCTAAGCAAGGAGCTATACCCTATCAGTGAGATTGTCAGCTATATCAGTGAACGCAAAAATGCCTTAGCAGATCCTTCTGAGTCCTTGCAGAATGTTGATCCGGTGCTGATCGAGGTTGCCCGTTCTTATGGAAAGTGGCTGACACAGCGCAATGTGCTCGACTTCGACGACCTGATTCGTTATGCCGTAGGTGTACTGCGTCAAAATGATGATGCAAGAAAACACTTCCATAATACACTGCTGCATATCTTGGTGGACGAATATCAGGATATCAATACCGCACAATACGCACTGCTCAAGTTGCTGGCTCCACCAACATCCAGCATCACGGTCGTGGCGGATGACGACCAAGCGATCTACGGCTGGCGCGGGGCCAGACCCGAACTGATAGACTCATTCGTGCAACGCTATCAACCACATGTGGTCAAATTGGAACTCAGTTATCGCTGTCCTCCAAACATTCTCTACGGCGCACAACGCCTTATCGCCCGCAAGCGCAGTCTGGAACGGCAGCGCTTTATGAAGAGCGATCTTAACGGCCAAACACCGATCTTCCACTACATCTTCCATTCTATCAAGCAAGAACAGCGTTGGCTGATAACGCTGCTCCATAAATTAATCGAAGAGCGGGGCCACGCGCCTGGGGATATCGGCATCCTCTATCGAACACACAGGCTTGCAATCCCCCTTGAACAAGCGCTGTTACAGGCTGGGTTCAAGTTACATCGGCTTCGCAAAGAGAGCTTTTTTGACCAACCGATCGCACGAGATATTGTGAAATATTTACAATTGGCCCGGTTCATCTCCGAAGAAAATTTTGCCTCGGCGGTCAACTTCCCCCGCAGGCAAATCGACGAACTGTCTATGATCCAGTTGCGCCGTCTGGCTAAACGCAACGATTGTACTATCATCGAACTGGCGCGTCGATCGCATGAGTATCCTGAGATCACACCGTTGACGCGAGCCCATCTTCGCCGATTCTTAGATCTGCTTGAGCATCAGATGGCGCCTACCAATGAAAAGGCAAGCACTGCTATTAAGACTTTGTTCGAACAGCTAGAAACTTTCCGTTCCCCGTGGCGAGGCAAGGAACGTGACCTGCTGGTGGGTTTCATGGCGTTCACCGATTGTATTGTCGAAGCAGACGCATTGGCAGAAGCATTTGATGGCGGCGCCCCCCTCATCATCGTGCATCCCCCCACGCTCGATGGCTATGCAGCGGCCGCTGTTCTCTGGCACACATTCGATGATTACCTGGATATTCAGGCTGAAAATCATATCCCGGCCTCTCTGATCAAGACAGAGCTGGCGGAACAAGCTGTCCTCATAACACTGGGCGATATCCAGGCCGATCTCCCGGAGGCTCTTCCTCAGAGACAGATCGCCCTTGCTGCCATAGCACCTGAATCTCGACCCTATGCCCTGACCACTTATGCCTGGCGATGCGCGCAACTGCTCTTGATCGGTTACGAGGCCCTTGCGGATGGCAGGTTTGTTATCTACGACATAGAAACTACAGGAACCAATATACGCCGAGATGAGATCGTAGAGATCGCTGCCGCAACCTATGAAGATCAACAGAGAGAGCAAGAGGCATTCCAACAGTTGGTGCGTCCGGCCCGAGGTTACATACCTCGCGCTGCTACAAACATCCATGGCATTCATTACAACGATGTTCAAGATGCACCGGCTCTAACACAAGTGCTGCCCGAATTTCTAGACTACAGCGATGGGGAAACGGTTGTAGGACATAACATCGCCCGGTTCGACAATCGCTTTATAGACCGGGCATGCGGCCAACTGCAGAATGGCAAAGGCTTCAATCCACTTTTTATAGACACGTTGCGACTTGCAAGACGGTTGCTCCCCGACCAACCTCGTTACACACTGGAATCTCTCATTCGAACCTTGTCGATAGGTGACGACGTTACGCATAGAGCCGAGGATGATTTGAAGCAAACGGCTCAACTCTTTTTTCATCTCAGCGAACGAATCATTGAAGAAAAAGAGCAAGAAGCGCTGGCAGAGTATCTCCCATTGGTGGGGTTGGCAACACTGGCAGAACAAATCGAGCAGGTCGATGAAAACCTGGTGTTGCTGAACGGCGCCGCCCGCATGTTGGCAGCAGGTCGGGGGAATACCTATCTCGATCACCTGTTTGAAAAGCTGCCAACTGATCTACAAGCGACGGCCCTACATGCTTCACTCCAGTTGGAACAACATGAGGCGCCCGTACTCGATGACGATCTGGCCTGGATGGATTTACAGCAGGCATTCGTGAAGCAGGTCGAAGCCTTTGAAACATATAGTGCAGACATCTCGCTACAAGCATTTTTGGATTACCAGGCGTTGCTCAACAGCCTCGATACCCATTCGCACGAACGAGACGACAACGAACATATCACCCTGATGACGTTACACAATGCCAAAGGTCTGGAATTCCCAGTAGTGATCATCATCGGCGTCGAGCAGGAGAATCTGCCCCTGTGGCGCACCTTGAAGTATCCAGACCAATTGGCAGAAGAACGACGGGTACTTTACGTCGGTATCACCCGGGCTCAAGAATCAGTCTACTTGTTCTCGACCCGAGACCGCCACGATGGTTTTATGCGTAGCCCCTCCCGTTTTGCCTTCGAAATACCATCCGAATATGTGCGGCGCTTCCGCATAGACGCCAAGGGTAGGACGCAAGAAATGCAATAATACTCGCAGGGCGACATCCATGCCGCTCGGCGCTAATGCAACATGAATGTCGCGGTACGGGCAGACAGATGATAGAATGGGATTAAATAAAAAACAATCACGCGTCAAAGGAGATAGCGCAATGAAATTTATCGATCTAACTATCCCATTCGGCATCGGCACACCTCCCTGGCCGACCTATGAACCTCTGCAGGTGAAATACTTTAAGCGTCTGGCCCCGAATGGCGCAAATGGACAACTGGTCACGCATAGCAATCATGTGGGCACGCATCTCGACGGCGAGATCCATTTCTATACCCCCGGAAAGGATATCGCATCCTTGGATTTCGACTTTCTGGCCGGGGAAGCGGCCATCGTAGACCTCAGCGATATCTGTGGCGACTACGATATCTATACGCCGGAAATGATCGAAGAACGGGTAGAAGTCCGCGAAAACGACATCCTCATCATCCATACTGGCTATCATCACTTCGGCTGGGACCAACCGTACGCCAACGAAGTGCGTTACATGGTCATGCACCCAGGGCCCGATGCTCGCTTCGCCGAGTGGTGTATTGACAAGAAAATTAAGTGGATTGGCGTTGATTGCGGCAGTCTCGACCATCCTATGAACACCAAAATCCGTGACTGGATGCCCGCCCAAGCCGAGCAGGCAAACGCACACTTCCTGCACAAGTATAGTAAGAGCCTCAGCGAATATTATACGCCTGACATGTATCAAATGATGCACCTTTGGATGTTCCCGAAAGGCATCATCCATGCGGAATGTGTGGGTGGGGATATCGACCTGTTGGTGAATAGGCGGGTGACAGTGGGATGTTTCCCCTGGCGTTTTGTGGATGGTGAAGCCAGCCTTGCCCGTATCGTTGCTATTGTCGAGGATGACGACTATGCTGAACTGATGGATCGAAAGAGTTCGCTACCACAGACCAAATTCGGCGATTGCTATGATCCGCACCACGTTGAACGGCTGGGCGGGCGAGGTAACGCTATTTAAGGTATTGGCAGGCTAAGACTTTGGAAGACACCAAACTCTATCGCATTGTCCGCAGACTCAGGCCAGAACTGGATACAATAGAGGGTGGGGAGCATCTCCAGGTTTATATGGAGATGCTCCCCACCCTTTATACTGCACCGCTGGCGCTGGTGGGATTGATCTGGTTGCTCGTCGTCACCCGCTGGGATCTGATAACGACCTTTTCGGCCACTTTTATTGTGCTTACCGTCACCCTGCTGCTGATCGAACGCCAACCTTTTAATATAGCAGTGAAGCTATCGGGGGGAAGGACAACCGTTCTTTCCAGTTCGTTAGCACCTCTGGTGGTTTGGACCGGCATGTTCATCTTCGGCCCGACAGCCTTGTGGTCCCCGGTGGTGGTTGCCCTGATCAGTACGGCATGGTTATCGTGGCGGCGGATCCGCCTTAATCAAAATGCAGTCTGGCATCCCCTATCCTTACTTACACAAGATGTTACGACAACAGTCCTGGTTTACCTCATTGCGCTGGCTGTCTACGGAGCCCTGGGGGGCAGTTATCCGCTAACCGAGTTCAGTATAGATACCGTTCTACCAGCCTTGGCAGCCATTCTAGTTGGCGCCATCCTTCCCACGCTGTTGTTACTACCGACCATTGTCTATGCCAACCGCTTGACAGGATCAGATGCTACTTTTGCTAGCCTGAAGAGTTTTTTTGCTAACATCGTCGCCATCATCATAGTCATCGCCCCCTTTGCCATTCTGGTCGCAATCGTTTATGGGCAAAACCAGTTGACGTTTTTCATCTTCATGCTCATCGGCATTGTCCTGGTGAACGCTTTGGCGCACTATCTCAGCCAGGCTCGTGAACGGAGTGAACAACGTTCGCGCGAGCTTGCCCAGCTGGAGGAACTGAGCGAGGCGATCATTCAGATGCCCCCCGAAGCCGCTCCCCTGGAGACACTGTTGAAAGAGCATGCGCCACGTATGTTCCCCACAGATATTCTGGTGATAAAGCTGGGGAGCCATGATGAAGTGGGTAGCTTTAATTCGAAGGCTTTATGGCGCACGCCTGTTTTCGAATTCGTCTATCCTCACTCCCAAAAGCCTGAAAATGATAGCGTATGGGATGAGCTATCGCGGTCGAAGAGTTCGTATCGGTTACTATCCGATGTGGTGCTCCCTGATGCGGCGATTGCTTTTGGTGATGCAATTGCCGTCAAAATCTATTTGATGGCGCCTGGTCAGGAGGAATCGGCAGGTGAATGCATAGGCGGTATTTACTTGTTACGCAACAAACAATTGGGCAGGGTAATCGATGCCCTGCCCAGCGTTCAGGCACTAGCGTCTCAGATTGGCGCCGCTCTCTATCGAGCGCAGGTTCATGAGGCAACATTGGCCCATGAGAGAGTGCGACAAGAATTGGCGTTTGCCGGTCGCATTCAGGCTAGCTTCTTACCACATGAAGTGCCTGAATGTGAGGGGTGGGATATCTCCGCCACTCTTATTCCGGCTCGCGAAACCTCAGGTGATTTCTACGATTTCATCCCACTGGATGATAACAGGCTCGGTGTTCTGGTCGCCGATGTTGCCGACAAAGGCACCGGCGCTGCCCTGTATATGGCCATGAGCCGCACGATTATCCGCACATTTGCCCAGCAATTCCCGAATGACCCGGCTCTCGTTCTCTGGCATTCCAATCAGCGCATCTTGAGCGACACTCAGTCAGACCAATTTGTCACGGTTTTTTATGGTATCCTGGATCTCGAAAGTGGAGAACTCATTTACTGTAGCGCCGGCCATAACCCGGCCTATCTACTCTCTCTCGAGTCTGATTCTGAACCGGCCATCCTCAAGCGCACTGGCATTCCGTTGGGTGTATTTGAGGACATGACCTGGGAGCAAAAACGCACCAGCATGCATAGCGATGACCGGCTACTGATTTACAGCGATGGCGTTACCGAAGCCCAAAATCTGCATGACGAACTATTTGCAGACGAACGTCTGCTAGTCGCTGGTCGGATAAAACAGGGAGGGTCGGCAAAAGAGATAGGGGTAGGGATTATCGCCAGCATCCGAGATTTCGTAGGCGAAGCCCCTCAGTGCGATGACATTACGCTCATGGTAATAGTTCGAGAATGCGGATGCAAGTCTCAATCTGTGACGCCCTGATCTCAATTGCCCAGGACGCCGGGCCACCGCAATTCTCCCCTGTGCCGTCAAATGGTTTCTTGTCCTAATCACGGATGAACGTGGTCACCTAGCTTCCGTTCCTCTACCTTACTGCGACAAATAGACAGCATATTTTCTGAAAGACCGACACTTAAGATATCAATTCCAATCTCTGCAATAGGTACCAGCAACCGCCCGCCCCACATGCCAATTCCTAGACCGGCGAACCACATTGGCGGGCGTAATTGATGTGGAAAGCCGAGTCAGTGTCGATAGTATGATCGTAGTCGTAGTATTCGGCGTAGTCGATATTTGCGGCCATAAGTTCCTGTAAATAACTGCTCTATTTACGTTTGGCAGCGAAGTCCTTGCGAAACTTGGCGAGCTTGGGAGCAATGACCACCTGGCAATAGGGTTGTTGGCTGTTAGAACGGTAGTACTCTTGGTGATAGTCTTCGGCAATGAAAAAAGCCTCGAAAGGTGTCAGTTCTGTGACGATTGCACCGGACCATAGGCCTGCTTCAGAGATCTCGGCGATCACTTGTTCGGCCACTTCCTTTTGCGCCTGATTGCGATAGAAGATGGCCGAACGATACTGAGTGCCTGCATCTGCACCCTGCCGATTCAATGTGGTGGGATCATGGCTGGTAAAGAACACCAAAAGCAGGTCTCGAAAGGAAAGTTGGGTGGGGTTGAACGTCACCTGGACGACCTCGGCATGGCCGCTGGTTCCGGAGCAAACCTGCTGGTAGCTGGGATTAGGGTCGGGGCCACCCGCATAGCCGGACTCGACTTTGTCAACACCCTTCAATTCATCATAAATCGCTTCCTGGCACCAGAAACAACCGCCGCCGAGGGTGGCTGTCTCTAAGTGTGCATTCTGTGTCATATTCTGATCGTGTGTCATACGTGATATTCCTTTCAGGCAATCCAATCCTGCCACTGTTTTGGGGGTATTTTGCCGATGTCTTTGAGATAGACACTGACTTTACCATAAAATATCAGCAATGCTTCTTTATAGATTTCCAGTTGAACTCGCGGAGAGACCTCAAAGCCACCACCGCGGTCGATCACACGCTGCTGGATAGCTTCCTCAGACAACCCTTCAAGGGTCGTCCTCAATTCTGCATCCAGGGTTTCGAACCATGTTTTTAGTCGCGACACGCTCGTTTCGAGATCTTCATCTGTGGAGTGATAGGAAAAATCCTGCGTAAACGTCTGAAATGATTGGATGTAGTTGACCTGAACCTCACCGATTTCCCGACACAGCACCCCCAGTGTGGGGTTAGCTCCACCGGGAGAGCTCATTAGATCCCCTTCCCGCAGGCTATCCATCAATTGGTTGCGCAAAGCCTGGTACATTTCAAAGAGGGGGTAGTACTCTTGGATAATTGAATTCATGGCTGTTACCTCAGTTTATTTCTGTTGTTTCATGTTTGTTGTAATCTACCACTACACCATGTACCACAATCAAGTTAACCGTGTCTGGCAGATAGCACACAGAATGATCAAGTGGTGCGACATTCATGTCCCTTTTTGAGAGGCGGCGACATGAATGTCCCGTTATGTGCCTTGCAGTGTATAATCACGGGCATGAACAAATCACTACGTTTATTAGCAATTCTCGCTCATCCTGACGATGAACTCGCAGCCGGAGGCACATTGGCCAAGTACGCTCGAAATGGCGCATATGTTGCCGTCGTTTGTGCCACACGAGGGGAAGCGGCCACTATCTTTTGTGAAGATTGTGCAACCCGCGAAACTCTGGCACACGTTCGTACCGGTGAGCTTGAATGCGCTTGTCAGGCTCTTGGTGTCCAACATGTACGTTGGCTCGATTGGCCAGATGGTGGCGTCGATACGATTCCTGTGCAACAAGCGAGCGCCCAACTGACGGCCATTATCCGTGAATTGCGCCCGCATGTCCTCCTGTCACACCCGGAACATGGCACTTATCCTCATCCCGACCATATCGCCGTGCATGAGAGGGTAGCGGCAGCTTACGAAGCAGCGGCAAACCCGACTTATCTCCCCGAGACAGGTCCCGCATGGGCTATTCCCAAATTTTATGTTCGAGCGATACCAGAGACGGTTTTCGACCTGATCCCCGGATTTCGTGACTATCGCGTTAATCTTAATGGACAGGCCCTACCTTTTCATGCCGATCCACCGGAATACATCGATTGCACGATCGATTGTACTGAATCGGTTGACTATCGCCTCAAAGGATGGGCTTGCCATCGATCCCAGCACAACCCAAATGGCACATTCAGCACTATGTCGGCTGAGCAACAACGGGCAGCCTTCCAACACGAACATTTCCGACTACTCAGCCATCATCTGACCACCGACCCGGCGCCACACGATAGCCTCTACACCGGCTTAGCGGAATTCGACCATGCCTGATCGCTCGACCAATGACCTGATCTCAAACCTACGGTATCGCTCGACCTGGGTGATCATACTCGAATATTTCCTTAGACTACGCCCCAAGACGGATATAGCCGCCCTGATGGGCGATATGCTCGAACAAGAGCAACAGGCGGTGGAACTATTAGCCCACACGTTACGCCAGGCAGATGTCGCGCCCGCTCGCATCGGGATCAATGATGAGTTGGTTTATCAGGGGAAACTACGCCGCACTACTACAGCCCGCCTGCAATTCATTGCAACAGGGATCGATAACTCATTGGTCTGGTATCAAACACGGTTGGCCGAGCCAGACAACCCCTGTCATGATATCTGGCAGAAATTACATGATCCTCAGGCAGAAATAGCGCAGCGATTTACAGCCTTGTTAAGCCAGTCCTCCGGTGAGACACAGTCTCAGTAGACACTTTCGCAAAATGATCGACAAGGAATTGTCTATCTTGGTTTCTCATCTGACAAGGTGAGGGGTGACAAGGTGGCAAGATGATCACTTCGTCACAAAACCACCTCTTTTCCCTAAGGGTATTGCCATGTATGTACAAACAATTGGTGTAGTTGGCTGTGGCCTGATGGGCTCGGGCATTGCTGAAGTCGCAGCAAAATGCGGATTCGATGTCATTGTTGGCGAACTGAACGACGATCTGCTGCACGTGGGCATGGAGCGCATCGAGCATTCGTTGGGACGTGCTGTCATAAAAAGCAAACTAAGCCAGATCGATGCCGATAGAGTTCTTGCCAACATCAACGGCACTGTGGATCTGGCAGATCTGGCAGCAGCGGATCTGATAATCGAAGCGGTGACAGAACAGATCGAACTGAAAGAGCGCATTTTCAGCACATTGGATGCAGTGGTTGGCGAGGATGTGATTCTGGCGACAAACACTTCATCCATCAGCATTGCCGCCATTGCCGCGGTAAGCAATCGCCCTGACAGGGTTTTGGGGATGCACTTTTTCAACCCGGTGCCGGTTATGCCATTACTCGAATTAGTGCGTGGCCTCCTCACTAGCGATGAAACCATGTCCACTGCCATCTCTGTGAGCGACCGCATGGGCAAAACCACGGTTGTGGCCAAAGACAGTCCCGGCTTCATCATCAACCGCCTGCTGATCCCCTTTATAATCGATGCTATCGCTGTATTTGACGCCGGGCTTGCCAGTAGAGAGGATATCGACACCGGTATCAAGCTTGGTTTAGCCCACCCCATGGGTCCTCTCACACTTGCCGATTTTGTGGGACTCGACACCACACTGGCTGTGTCCGAAGTCCTTTACAATGAATATGGTGACCCGCGCTTCAAAGCCCCGCCTCTGTTACGGCAAATGGTTATAGCTGGGTTGCTCGGTCGCAAATCCGGTCGTGGTTTTTACGATTATTCTCAATGATTCGCACTGTCATCGTATCATCTCAATATTCGGGGTAGAGGCACGGTTTTGCACCTGCCCGACGGGCGACCGCAAGGGTGCGCCCCTACTTATTGAGAAGACCCTGTCGCCACCATTAAGAATATTATTATCCATATGTGTATTTATTCTTTTCTTCCGGAAATAGGTTTTAAATAAGATTGATTTAATTTTCACTGAATCTCATTCCCCTGTCAAAATAAGATATAGCAGAAACTAAATTATATATAATTTTCTATACAACCTTGATTTTGCAAATATAACAATTTCACACCTAGATATCAGATAACAAACCTAGTTTAACGTTAATACAAAACAACACTATTGCCCAAGAGATTGGGATAAACTTATTTTAGATCGTTACGGATAATGTGTAAAGACGCAGCCTGCGTCAGCTGAAGGAGTTTCCAAACATCATGAGATATTAAGGTTACTTCCTGAGAGTTCGAGTATCTTCTCAATATTCCGGGGCACTCGCCGAATGAATTCGGGCTCTGGGGGCGGGGTTCGACGAACCTACGCCGGACGTCCACCTTCGTGGACGGGTTAGTTCCCCCAAGTTATTGAGAAGATACGAGTTCGACATCACTAAACTCAAGTCGGGGTATTTGGCTTTATCTTGACAATTCATACAATTCCACCCCACAGCATGGTCGCTCTGGCTCAGAACTGGTTGGCAACCGATCCCATCAGCGCTTTGGCCAATTACACTTGGGTCAACAACGTCACGATTGGGTCAACATACTGCCGGTTTGCATACGATGGCGACAGGCACTGCCTTACACACTATCAAGGCCTGCCTTTTACGGCTATCGCCGTACAAGGTGAAGACCCTTGCACGATCCGGCAACTGGCAAAGACACTACTAGACCCCGGCCAGTTGGCGTATTCCTTGGTTCCCGGTCCCATCCGTACAGGGATGCACCAGGCGGTAATCGTCGAACAAGAACGTATGGAGTGGCAGATGCTCCTTGCTGGTGACTGCGGTCAAGTATCCCACACAGACACTCGGCAACTCAGCTATGATGATTTACCCCACATGCTGGCACTGGCCGCCACCGACGAAGTCTTGGCATTCGGGCCAGACACTTTCGCTCGCAATCCCTACTTCGGCGCCTTCAGCGGAAAACGTCTGGTTGCTATGGGAGGGATCCAATCCCAAATACCGGGCATGTGCGAAATCGGCTCTATTATCACTCATCCACAGTTTCGCCGTCGCGGTTATGCCAGACAGGTGGTAGGCAATTTGGTGGACTTCATTCAAAATGTGGGAAAAACCCCCTTCCTTTGCCTTTTCCAAACCAACAGGCCAGCACAGGCACTATACGAAAGTCTTGGTTTTAGCATCATCAATGAACTCGCATTGTTGCGCTGGCATCTGTCAGACTGATTTCTTTTACCTGATCATTCCACCACATTAACCAATTATCCACCCACCAATATCAAACCTTATCCCGTGTCTCTTTTCTCACTCCCGCTGCATCCCAGCCTCGTTCACTTCCCTCTCGCCCTTCTTTTTTTAGGGGCGATCGCTTCCCTTGTTTATGAATGGAAACCCTATACCTGGCTGAAAAGTTGGGGATTTGTAAGCCTCCTGATCGGTTGGATTCTCTCGGTTCCTGCCATGATCACAGGACTAATCGATAAATCTGGCATTGAAATAGGCACTTCTGCAGACCAAGTGGCCGATCAACATACAACGGCCATATTGCTGTCCTGGGTGCTGTATGGTCTGGCGCTGTACTGGCAATATCGCTGGCAGAAGGATGAAAGCTGGCCGCGCCGGCGCTGGCAGTGGGCCTTGCTCCTGATAGCGGCATCTGCCATACTGCTGATTGCAGGTCATTTAGGAGGCAGGCTGGTCTATGAGATGCATGTCGGAGTTCAGCCACAATAGCCTTCGTATAGCAACGTGGACATGTTTTGCCTTGAATACGCCACCCATTTCCTACATTCAAAGAGCTCTCCTCGAAATAAGCGATCGTCACACGCAATACGACGAGCCTTACAATTTATCCCACAGATAAACCTTCATCATGTCTCAACGTTTTGGCGCTCATGTCAGCGCAGCAGGCGGTGTCAGTAAGGCATTTGCCCGAGCCAACAGCATCGGCTGTGACACTATGCAGATCTTCACTCGCAACAATAATCGCTGGGTAGGCAAACCCTTAGAACCTGCCGAAATCGAGCGCTGGCGTAGCGCCCAAGCCGAATACGATGTCAGGCCTATCCCATCGCATGCGTCTTATTTGATCAATCTCGGCTCACCTAAACCCGACCTTTGGCAGAAATCTATCGACACCTTTGTCGATGAACTCGAACGGGCAGAAGCATTGGGATTGCTCGGCGTGGTTCTGCATCCCGGATCACATATGGGCCAAGGTGAAGACTTCGGACTCGAACGCATCGCTACGGCTTTAGACGAGTGCCATGCCCGCACTTCTGATTTCTCGACACTCACCCTGCTAGAGACCACCGCCGGCGCCGGTCATCACCTTGGCTATCGTTTCGAACAGTTAGGCGCCATTCGCAATCTCTGCGCCGAATCTGAACGCGTAAGCATCTGCTTCGACACCTGTCATGTTTTGGCAGCCGGTTATGATTTTCGTACCGTTGAAGGGTTAGACTCTGTGACATCCGAGTTCGATGAGCGTATCGGCCTCGAACACTTGAAGTGCTTTCACCTCAATGATAGCAAACACGATTTGAACAGCCGTAAAGATCGCCACACTCACATCGGAGAGGGTTTTGTGGGATTAGATGGCTTTCGGCACTTGGTCAATGATCCTCGTTTAAGCGAGGTCCCGATGATCTTGGAAACGCCGAAGAGCAAAGACATGCACGAGGATGTCGAGAATCTGGCTGTGTTAAGAGGACTGGTTGGGGATGGGTGACTTACGAATCAGGGTTCAACTGCATTTCGCGTGGTTGGCACTGATTCAGACTGTTCCGTGAAACGTGAATAATATCTCGATGAGAGGGCATATCGCTTCACGTTGTTCGACATATAACCAATACAGGATTACTCCGCAAAATATGTGTTGTATGCGTTAATTTGCCCAGATCGAGCCGGCCCGATTTTGGTTTCGTGTAGAGGGTTAACCGATACACTGGTAACCCGGAAAACCAGTCCGACTCCGGCAGGCGACGTTTGTTTCGGTCTATAGGTCTACGGGTTTACAGGGTCTACAGGTTTCCCGGGTTACAAAAATTGCTGTTAGAGACAGAGATTCTTTGGCAGTTGACAGCCAGTGGAGCTATAAATGATTACATTTCTGTCATCTACATCAGGCGTGCAACCCCAGTCGATGACAGTTTCATCATGAAAGGCTGATACCCCTTGACGGGCCAGGTTGGGGCTGCTATGTTGGAAAGAGGCTCCCTTTCTCAGGCCTATCAAATCATGATTGCCTCTCCACCCAAGATCACATGAACATGTCCAACCACTTGCCCAAAACCCAATCCCGACCGGCAATGCGATTTCTACGGGTTGCCCTCCTGGCCATAACAGCGATCTTGTTGCTGGCGACAAGTCTGACTACAGCATCTCCCGAGCCACAACTCAAACCTAGTGCAGGTACTGAAACTTCCTGGCAGCGAGTTTGGAAAGGGGATGGCGCCCTCTACGCCCTGACAGCGAAAGACAGCCAACATCTGTTAGGCGTCGGCTCACAAGGCATGATTCTTAGCAGCACGAATGGCGGACAGACCTGGCATTATCAGTCCCCTGTTCCCGAACCCGACCTTTTTGGCTTATCTCGAACAGGACTGAATGTTTGGGCAGTTGGCCAGCAAGGCACGATCCTCGTCTCTGAAGATGGTGGCGTTAGTTGGCGCTCGCTCAATGTGGGACTGACTGCTGACTTGCTCGGCGTCCATTTCATAGACAGCTTGTCCGGCTGGATAGTTGGCGAGGATGGATTTATCGCCCATACGAATAATGGCGGCGCCAGTTGGCAGGCCCAAAACAGTGGTGTTTCCCAGCAACTGCGCGGGATCAAGATGTATCCGGGGGGGCAGAAGGGTATTGTCGTAGGCAACGATGGCACACTTATGTCAACTACTGATGCTGGATCCTCTTGGACCAGTCATCCTGGAGTCGTCTCCGGCAATACGGATTTGCACGATGTCCATCTCTTTGGTACAGAGGCGTGGGTTGTCGGCGAGGCTGACACCTTGCGCTACAGCAACGATCAGGGCGCCACATGGCATACGCGAAATCTTGGCAGTGGCGGCGACCTCCATAAAGTCGAATTCGTTCGTGGGCAAAACCAGATCGGGTGGGTGGTAGGGAAAGATGGGCGGCTTGCCCGAACCGGCGATGGCGGTCTCACATGGACGCAGGTCCCTTCTATCGACGGCAGTGAACGAGATGGGCGTGATCTATACGCGCTGGCAGTTGCAAGCACCGATCAAGCCTGGGCCGGCGGTAGCGTTGTCACTGCAAACGATGGTAGTTGGGGCGGCCCGGTGAATCCCCAAAGCTGGTTTGTTTGGCACACTGAGAGTGACAATGTCTGGAGACACCTGATCGGTGGGCATTATCCTCGTTATTTCGATGTAGTGGCAGCTTCTGAAACAGTCGCATATATTGTCGGGGACCATGTTTCGGGCCTGAAAACAAGCGATGGTGGTGAAACCTGGCGTGAGCTCTATCAAGCATTTCGCAGCGATCCTGCCACGATCGCTACCGCTGACACGGTGGGAGCATGGCTCATGGCGCTGGACTGTGCACCTGCAAACGCCGACGATTGCCACGCCGTGGGACGCTCCGGTCTACTCCTTCACACGACTGACGGAGGCGCCAGCTGGAAACGGGAATGGGCGCCCGGTTATGGCGGCTTTCTATATGATGTCAACCGTACTTCAAATAGCAAAGGCGTTATTAGCGGTACACACCACTATTTCTATACCACTAACAACGGTACGTGGGCCGAATCGACGCCTGTGATCAGAACAACGGGTATCGATCTGGATATGATCAATGAAAATGCGGGGGCGATCGCCATCCTCAAGACCAATCCCGGACCGCGTATCACCGCCAATGGGGGAGCCTCATGGGGGCACCGTCCGGCACTCCCCAGCCAATATGCCGGCTGGTTCTTCCACGCTATCGACGCCTACGACGCTAACAGTGACGGCCAATTGGACAATATCTGGTATGGGGGTTGTGCGCGGCCCGCTCCCTGGGTGCATGCCGAACCTTGTGTGTCAGCAGGCATCCTGCACAGCAATGATGGCGGCTACAATTGGACGGACTTCACCTTCAGTGACGATACCAGGATGTTTCTGGCTGTGGAAATGCTCGATGAAAGCAATGGGTGGGCCGTTGGCGAGCAGGGATTGCTTGCTGCAACCACTGATGGTGGCAATAGCTGGACCCAGCTCAATGTTCCCAGCGACGGCAATCTTCACGGTCTCTCCGTTCACAGCGAAGATCTCGCCTATGCGGTTGGCGAAGACAATGTTGTCTTGCTCCACAAAGCGGCGTCTACCAAGAACGTGCGCGCCGATGCCCAGCAACACACCTACACCGATGGCGAGCTGGACGATTGGTCGCAGAGCGGAGCTGTGACTATTAATGCCGAGACCGTCGACACACTACTGGGCGCCGTACC
This sequence comes from Chloroflexota bacterium, assembly GCA_003353825.1. The sequence goes on along the minus strand of PIVW01000001.1, from coordinate 18,855 downwards.
TCAAACAGCTGATCTCAGTGCCCGGGTGCGAGTGCGCTGGTGGGAAGATCGGCTCTTTGCGGGCATCGAGGTTAGCGATGATATGGTTAGCGGTGAAGATCGCATCGAATTGGCAGTCGATGGTCTGAATAACGACAGCGGCGGCGGGTCAGATGATCACAGCTTCAGCTTCTACGCGGATGGTAGAGTTAGCGATGATGGAATCGCCATACAGACAGCTACGCTGCCGACGGGAACGGGCTATCGTTTAGAGCTGGAGATCCCTGCCGCAGCGCTGGGTGGTGATCTGTTATCAGGCAGAACGGTGGGGATAAACCTTGCCCTTGTCGACGATGATGGCGAAGGCGAAGAAACTACCTTGGTGTGGGCTGCCCCAACCTTGCTTGACGAACCCGATCTTTTTGCAACCATCACCCTGTTTCCCTTTGGCGGCGACAGCCGAACACTGATCTCATACCCTGCCAATGACTTGACACTCGATGGCGACCTGGTTGATTGGACAGCGGATGGGACCATGCCGCTAACCGCGGCAACAGCCGACACAAGCCAGGGGGACACGACGCCTAACGAAAATGACCTCAGCGTCGAAGTTCGTAGTCGTTGGCAGCCGCAGTATGTTTTCGTAGGTATCAGAGTTCGGGATGACGCCGTGCTCGTAGGCGATGCCGTGCATCTCGCCTTTGATGGTAATCAGGATGGTCGAAACCTGGGCGCGAACGATTGGGATATACGTATTTCGGCTAATGGCGAAGTTCTGGGGGGATACAATGCGCTGGCATACGTTGTGCAAATCCCCGAAGGTTATGAGATCGAAGTTGCCATTCCCACCAACATGTTGGGCGGTGATCTGGTACATGAACGGCTCGTCGGTTTTAACATCGGTGTCGCCGACGATGATGAGGGTAATCCTGTGCCGGAAAACTGGTTGGTTTGGGAGGGGGCGAGCACTGGGGGCGTCTTTGCCGATCTGGGTGAGCTAACCCTACAAGCGTATCGACTGGAATTACAGGCCGGGACCAATGGTTATACCGGTGTTCAAGACACATTTCTTGATATGTGGCTTCCCGATCAAAATCATGGCGCCGATGCTACACTCGAATGGCGCGCGGCCGGAGCCGATTCATCCAAAAGTGGTCTTGTACGATTTGATCTCAGCGCACTCCCCCCTGAGGCCATCATCAATCAGGCCTTCCTTACATATAGGGCTGTCTTAGATGGGGGCCAGGACCTCGATGTTGCCATCTACCGAATGTTCAAACCTTGGGAAGTCAATGAGGCTACGTGGACACAATCTGCGATTGGTACAGCCTGGGAAATCGCAGGCGCGCAAGGCTCTACAGATCATGCAGAGTCCCCCAGCGATAGTCGTTCGCTGACAGAAATAGGCTGGATTGACTTCGATGTCACAGAGGATGTCGCCGCCTTTGCAAGCGGAGAGGCCGACAATCATGGTTGGCTGATTGAATCTACAGGCCCCTTTGCCCGATTCTTTGTAGCTGCGGCCGAATACACCGACAATCCCGACTACCGGCCCAAGCTAGAAATCCTCTACGCCCTACCCTCAAACGGTGATTTCCCCACAGCAACCGCCACGGTCACACCTAGCAATACGCCCACCCCGACCGATACCCCAACCCCAACCAACACGCCAACAGCTACAACCACGGCCACAGCAACCGCAACAGCTACGATTACCCCCACGCCAACGATCACACCAACCCCAACCATTACGCCAACCGGCACTGAAACACCCACGGTTACACAGACACCCACCACCACAGCTACGCCAACCGCCACAGAGACGGCAACGCCAACCCCAACCGTGACGGCCACACCCACATCCACTGTCACGCCCGATCGCTTCACCCTGACACTGCAACAGGACGTAAATGATTACTCCGGCAATGTAGACACCTTCTTATCCGGCTTTGATCCCCAGGTGAACTATGTGCAGGCGCCCTTATTAGCACTGGAAGAAGCTACGGACAACCGCAATCGCAGCTTACTGAAATTCGATCTCTCGCCCATTCTTTCTCAAACCACCGTGCTACAAGCGGAACTCCAACTTTATGTTAACTATCGCAGCGTACCTGAATCAACACCAGCACTCATAATCAATCGCCTGGTCCGTAACTGGGATTCAGAAGTCGCGAATTGGCATGTTGCTACGAGATCACAGGCCTGGGCACTGGCGGGAGCAGGTGCTGCTGATCTTGATTATGCGCTGCCGGCCAGTGCTGCTGTCGTACTCACCAGTAACCCTGCCATATCACTTGATGTAACCGATGATGTACAGTCGTGGTTAAATGGCGCCGATAACTTCGGCTGGTTACTGCGGCTGGATGGACAGCCTGATCTGGCGCTGAATATCGCCAGTGCCGATAATGATAACTTAGAGATCCGCCCCCGGCTGTTAATCACACTGTCAACAGGAACCGAACTCTCCTCCCCAACACCTACGCCAACACGCCCCCCGTCCCCCACTCCGAGCGGTGATAGCGGTCTACAAACCTTGCAGATGGCACTAAGACCGGGTTGGAACGCCCTCTCTTTGCCGGTTATCCCTACCAATCCATCGTTGCCCACCGTGCTCGGTAGTCTTGCTGGCAACCTTAGCGAAGTTCGCTGGTATGAAAATACGGGATTACATGCGCAGTGGCGCAACTTCAGACCAGATGCCACCGACAACGATCTACATGCTATCCCCGAATTGATTGGCGTTTGGGTCCATATGACAGAGGGTGATACCCTTGACGTTACAGGGTTGATCCCTGCAACAACGACGATTCATCTGAATAGCGGGTGGAACCAGATCGGATTCCCGTCGTTATCGAATCAGGCGGTCGAGAGTGCGTTGGCGACCATTGCCGATAGATATGAGCGGGTACAGGTTTGGGAGAATGATACGCAACAATGGAAGTATTTCATTCCTAATGCATCAAACAATACCCTCACCCATTTCAGGCCAGGGGACGCTATCTGGATTGAAGTTTCCGAGCCGATCAACTTGACGATAATCTACTAAGTGGAGTTTGGCATGAAACTTGGCTGAAATCAGGCACATATCTTGCCAAACTCCTTCGAGAGTAAGGTAGCGTAAAGGTATCTGATTTTCAGTTTCATATCTTACCTTGCGTAACCTCAGTTCGGAGAGAGTCCCTGCCATCCACAGCCTCAGAGATTGTCAATTGACCAACGTGTCTGCCATAGCGTCTACAGTACTGCATGGAATGTACAGATCCACGGTCATTCTATGAGATCGACACTAAAGAATTACGCAGTGTTCGAGCCATATCCAAGTCTGTCTATAATACCATCTCAGGAGTTAGATCATGCCTTTTCGTTTCTCAGTATCGCCAACCAATCTCATATCACGCCTGATTGCCATTTGCTTTGCATCTTTCTCATTGCTAGCGATGCTGGCATATCTAGTGATTCCGATATCTTGGGCACAATATCACGTTGACATTGTGCCTGACGACGGAACCATACTTTACGTGGACAACCGCCGGATGGGAGGTGCGAACAATGGATCTTCCTGGAGCGACGCCTTCACCAGCCTGCAATCGGCTCTTGACATAGCCCAAGCCGGTGATCAGATCTGGGTAGCCCAAGGTGTTTACACGCCCAGCCAACGCACAGAGGAGGATGACCCACGCAGCGCCACATTCAAACTGGTGGATGGTGTCGCTATGTACGGCGGTTTCGCCGGCACACCTGGTCAGGAAGGGGATCTTACTCTACGTGATTGGCAGGCCTATGCCACCGTGCTCAGCGGCGATATCGACGGCGATGACCTGGTGGATGCGCGTGGGGTGCTCACCACCACAGGTATATCCGGTCAAGCAGGCGATTTCTCAGCCCGTGACTGGCAAGTCTATGCCACCGTGCTCAGCGACGATATCGACGGTGATGACCTGGTGGATGCGCGTGGGGTGCTCACCACCACAGGTATATCCGGTCAAGAAGGCGATTTCTCAGCCCGAGACTGGCAGGTCTATGCCACCATGCTCAGCGGCGATATCGACGGCGATGACCTGGTGGATGCGCGTGGGGTGCTCACCACCACAAACAATCTCGTGAGTCAGAACGCCCGCAATGTGATCACGGCAGACATGGTTAGCGAAACCACAGCGTTGGATGGATTCTTCGTAACGGGAAGTCGCGATGGCAGTGGCATGAAAAACACTAACAGCTCACCCACTCTCAATGGGGTTACTTTCACTGACAACGGGTCATTTTATGGTGGTGGTGGCATGTACAACGACCATAGCTCCCCCATCTTGGTTAACGTCACCTTCTCAGCAAACACTGGGCACGGCATGGATAACTTCTATAGCTCGCCCACTCTTTCCAATGTTACTTTCACCTCCAACTATGGTGGTAATGGGAGTGGCATGTATAACGCCTATAGCTCACCCACTCTCAATGGGGTTACTTTCACTGGCAATAGTGCTTATTTCGTTGGTGAGGGCGGTGGCATGTACAACGACCATAGCTCCCCCATCTTGGTTAACGTCACCTTCTCCACGAACGATGCCTATCATCACATGTATGGCTTCGGTATGGGCGGCGGCATGTTCAACAGAAACAGCAATCCTATCCTCACCAATGTCATCTTCACGGCCAATTCTACAGGTAGTGAGGGCGGCGGCATATACAACGACAATAGCAATCCTATCCTCACAAACGTCACCTTCACGGCTAATTCGGCAGGCTCCGGCGGCGGCATGTCCAACGACAATAGCAGTCCAACCCTTACAAACGTCACATTCGTGGCTAATTCGGCAAGTGTCGGCGGCGGCATGTACAACTACGATAGCAGTCCAACCCTCACAAACGCCACCTTCTCCACAAATTCAGCAAAATATGGTAGCGGTCTATCGAACAATGATGGTACGCCATCTATATACAACAGCATTTTCTGGGACCACATTGGACCAGCCATCTCCAACCATGGTGAAAATCATGTAATCATCTCAGATAGTCTGGTGCAAGGCGGTTGCCCAGAGAAGGCCACATGTACTGGAATGTTACTCGATACCGATCCGCGCTTCGTTCGTTTACCCCACCCTGGCGATGATGCCTGGGTTAGCTTGGAAAACAACGATTACGGCGACTTACGATTGATGGCCGGATCCCCGGCCATCAATGCCGGCAACAATGACTGGTTACCTGACGACACCACTATCGATAGCAATGGCTATCCACGCATTGTGGGAGGCGCCGTCGATATGGGCGCGCATGAGGCTTTTGGTTTGCAAGTCAGCAAGGTTGTTACACCAACTACAGTCACAGCTGGCGCCACAGTAACCTATACCCTGTACTTGCACAATAACCAAGATACCGACACGGTGACCGGCATCCAACTTTTAGACCAGATCCCGCAGGAAGTCGTGATTACTGATGTAGAAACAGGGGGTGCGACGGTGACCCAGATCGGCTCTCCGCCGCACTATGTTTGGGAAATCGAAGAGATGAAGCCCCAGGAGAATGTCACAGTTACGCTTATTGGTCAGGTTCAACCTGAAATCATGCCACCTATCACGTTCACCAACATAGTCTCAGTCCCAGTAGCGTCGGGAGATCCGGTGTTGGATGACAATACTGCAAGCGTCTCCAACCATGCGGCCGGCAAACTATACGTAGATGCCAGCAAAACGGAAGGTGCAAACAATGGTTCGTCTTGGAGCGATGCCTTCACCAGCTTGCAGTCTGCTTTGGGCATAGCCCAAGATGGCGATCAAATCTGGGTGGCTCAGGGCGTATATATCCCCAGCCAACGCACCAACAGCCAGGATATGAGGAGCGCCACTTTCAATCTTATCGACGGCGTCTCCCTGTATGGCGGTTTTATCGGTACGCCCGGCTCGGAAGGTGATTTCTCATCACGTGACTGGCAAGCCAATCAGACCATACTCAGCGGTAAGGTATACACTCCTACAACGAACCATTACTCAGATCGGGATCATGGTGCCTATCATGTGATCACGGCAAAGGGGGTTGGCGAGACGACCTTGTTGGATGGATTCGTCATCACAGGGGGAAGCGCCTCGGGATTCGATTGGGACAAGATAAGTGGCGGTGGCATGTACAACTTCCGAAGTTCACCTACCCTAACTAATATCATTTTCTCTGAGAATTATGCACCTGAACAAGTAGCAGGCAAGGACTTGGTTTGGGGCTCTGGCGGTGGAATGGCCAACTTCGGAGGCGCTCCCCGCCTCACCGACGTATCTTTCATCGCTAACTCGGCGAGTTATGGTGGCGGCATGTACAGCAGCGGCGGAGAGCCGATTCTCACCAACGTCTCTTTTACCGACAACGAGGCATATTCTGGCGGAGGCATGGTCAGCGGAGACAAGTCGATTCTCAATAATGTCACATTCACCTCCAACTCAGCAAACTGGAGCTGTGGGGGCATGCATAGCTCGAGCAATGCAACTCTTACCAACGTCACTTTCACGGCTAATTCGACAGGGGAAGGGGGATGGGGAGAAGGCGGAGGTATGTGCAACTACGGTGACTCGATCCTCACCAACGTCACATTCACGGCTAATTCGGCAGGCGAAGACGGCGGCGGCATGTACATCAGGGATAGCAGTCCAACCCTCAGCAACGTCACCTTCACGGCTAATTCAGCACGCGACGGCGGAGGCATGTACAACTACCTCTATAGCAGTCCAACCCTCAGCAACGTCACCTTCACGGCTAATTCAGCACGCGACGGCGGAGGCATGTACAACTTCGATAGCAATCCAACCCTCAGCAACGTCACCTTCACGGCTAATTCGGCAGGCGATGACGGCGGCGGCATGTACAACAAATACGATAGCAACCCAATTATTCGCAACAGTATCTTCTGGGACAATGTCGGGTCTGTTTTGTACGCTTCTGGTGACAGTCAGGTAACGATTTCCGATAGCCTGGTGCAAGGTGGTTGTCTGGAGAATGTCACTTGTGACGGAGCTATGCTCGATACCGATCCGCGCTTTGTTCGCCCGCCTGACTCTGGAGACGGCGACTGGAGTACACTAGAAGACAACGACTACGGAGACCTGCGCCTGCAAGCTGATTCCCCAGCCATCGATGCCGGTAATAACTCATCGCTGCCATCTGATTCTTCAGACCTCGACGGCGATGGCGACACTGAAGAACCAATCCCCTACGATCTGCAAGGCTCCCCCCGCATCTCCGGTAGTTCGGTCGACATGGGCGCATTCGAACACCAACTGCAAGTTTGGCGTTTCCGCGGCCATACCTACGAAGGTGTGCCTGAAGACGGCGAGTACGAGGCGCTACCGAGCGTAACCCTGCGCCTCTATGGACGCAATGAAGGCGAGCCTGAACCTGGATCGTGGATGAGTGAGAGAGTCTCGGATGCGTCCGGTTTCTACAATTTCTACATCGTTGATCCCTGGGTTTTCGATTACTTCCGACTCGTGGCGGAACCCCCGGAGGAGATGGTGACCACCGGGGTATCGACTGATGATGGGGTAGTTTTGGCGCCTAACAGCGTGCAGTGGCATGCGCCGTCTCCGAGTTTTCATCTCAGTGATTTCTATTTCGCTGTGCCTCCCACCCCCACGGCGACGTTGACCCCCACCCTTACACCTAGTCCGACCCCCACTCCGACCCCCACCTATACTTCTACTCCCGTATCCAACCCCACATCTTCACCTACACCAACAGCGACGAGTACAGCCACCCTATCGCCAACTCCGACTTCTTCCCCCATTGTGACAATAACGCCGACTATTGCGCCTACCCAAACGTTACTTTACCTACCGCTCATTCTTACCACACCGTAGGTCAGTTCGAAGCAACGATTTCAGCACTTGGATCGCTGAAATCAGGCTATTAGAATAACACCGGGCTCTTTGGGATTTTCTGTGCAACTTGAGGCGGATTGCCAAATCCACGCCAATCTTGCTGAAGTTAGGCAGCTGTTACCGCACGAAACGGGGATTTGGCAATCTCATTTGAGCAGATGCACGGAATCTACCAAAGAGCCCTACACCGTTGCCAGGAGCGGTGATGCACAGCCCCATTTTCATTCCCTCTCGCAGATTATCGGAAAAGCGGGACGGAACAGATTCCGTAACTCTGAATAGCCCAAGTTCGAGTCCGAAAAGCATCAAAATTGAGGTTGTTTACAAAGCTAAGCTTTGACCAGGCTCTAGCGTCTGGAACTATAACTCTAGCACTATCTCTTCCCCCACCTGCTTTGCGATCCTGCGGCGAATCTGTGTTTGTATCACATCTTGTGGGTGTTCGGCGTCGATCTTAAACCAGCGGTCTGGCGCTTGGGCAGCAAGTGCCTGATAACCACTGTACACCTGGTGATGAAATGTAAGGGACTGCGCTTCCATACGGTTCCACTCTGCGGGCGTCTGTGCTTTACGTCGCAAACCCGCTTCTACACCGATGTCGAGGAAGATTGTAAGGTCAGGCGTAAGCCCACCCCTGGCAAAGTCTGTGATCTGATGCAAAGCATCGAGTGATAAACCATGCCCATAACCCTGATAGGCTAGCGTGCTATCGTAAAAGCGGTCACAGATGACTATCCAGCCTTGTTCCAGATGAGGGAGCAGTACTTGGCGCACAATTTGAGCACGAGCGGCGGAGAAAAGCAGGATCTCAGCCTCAGGGGTCATCTCTGTATTATCAGGATGAAGTAATATCTGGCGGATGTGGTCACCTATGGCCGTTCCCCCTGGCTCCCTGGTGAGCAGCACTTTATCTGTCTGATTACGTAACCAATCAAGGATCAGATTGACTTGCGTTGTTTTGCCGCTCCCCTCTATGCCTTCGAATGTAATGAAATGCATGATTTTAACTGTTCGCCTTAGGGTGCAACATGAAGTATAGCCGATCTAGCCCGTATCGCGGTTGATATTGTCGTCTGCGGAGTGCACAGTGCGTTACCCGCGGCCTATGCTGAATAGATACGCATAATCTATATTCCGGCAGCGAGAAAAAATCACAATTATTGTAGTGCCTCGGGTTTGAGAACACCCACAAAAGGGAGATTGCGGTACTGTTCACGGTGATCAAGCCCGTAGCCAACCACAAAGAGATCGGGAAGGTGAAAGCCGAGATATTTTGGTTTTATGTCCAGTAATCGCCGGCTGGGTTTGTCGAAAAGGACGGCAACATGCAAACTGGCGGGATTTCGGGCTTGAAGCATTTTCAGCAAATAGCCTAGTGTCAACCCCGTATCGATCATATCTTCCACAAAAATAACATGCCGCCCTTCGAGGGAAGTCTCCAAATCCTTGGTAATACGCACTAAACCCTGCTCACGAGCCTCAGCACTGTAACTGGAGATGCCGATGAAATCGACCTCTAGTGGTATATGCGTTGCTCTGAGCAAATCGGCCATGAAGAATAAAACGCCTTTTAGCACGCCCACCAGCAGCGGTCGTTTAGCGCCGTAGTCGTTGGCTATGGCAGTTCCCATATCTTGAATGCGTGCCTGCAGGGTCGCTTCTTCGATGAGGACGCGCGCTATATCGCCTGCGTAGGGTTCAGGTACGGTCGCGGGGATGCCCTTCGGAGGCATTGACATCGGCAGGATCAGGGAAATCGTATTTGATGGCTAAACCACGTAGGTCGCGGCGGTTGAGCAGTTTTACACTGATATCCGGATACACTTCTGTTAGCTTCCGGATCTTGCGATTCTTGAGGTTGTTCAACCGGGCTGACTGGGTAGTCAATTCTACGTAGAGGTCTTGGTCAGGCAAATAAAAATCTGGGGAGAAGGCGGATCTCAGACTACCGTCTTCGTTGTATTCGAGAGGGAATGTGCGGGGTTCATACTCCCAACGAATACCATAAAATTCGAGTAGTTGGGCAAATTCTCGCTCGCTGGGATGTTGAAACTCGGTGGCTTCGATGTTCGACATAAATGGAAGGGGGCAAATCGAGTCTACGGCATAGCACTACGATCATTGTAACACGCTCACAGCCTCACGGCAGAATGGATGATTTCGAAATACTCGCTCATCATGAGGTGCGGCCATTGCATTCTGCAACGGGCTCATCTTTCTGACAAGCAGCTATGTGATACAATGCTTCTGTGCAGTGAAATGCATTAGAAACATGAGTCCGCCAATTTGAGGTTGTCGAGTCAATGCTATAAACCGCATCAGATTATGACATCGAAACTCCGTGGAGAAGATTATGGCTGATACCCCACTTGAACTGACTGCCGATCTGTTACGCCGTATTTGTAATCCAGAAGAGTTGGCATTTACAACAACAGATGAGATAGACAAGCTGGTTGGGATTATCGGGCAAGAACGAGCTACGCGGGCGATCGAATTCGGTATCGATATTGATGCTGAAGGGTACAACATCTTTGCCATGGGGCCCAGTGGTGCAGGAAAAAGTAGCATATTAAAACGCTATTTGCAACGGAGAGCCGGTGAACGGAAGGCGCCTCAAGACTGGATTTATGTGCGCAATGCCAATGACGCCTATCGACCTCGCGCTTTGGCGCTTCCCCCCGGACGGGGGCGCGCGGCAAGTGCTGATTTACGCGATGCTTTGCGGCAGACTGAAACAGCATTGGCCGGCGCTTTTAGTGGATCGTTATATGAAGAGGCGCGGGACGAGGTACTTCAGGGATTACAAAAACAGCAACAACAGATATTCAGGCAACTGGAGGCTATTGCCCACCAACACTCATTTGCATTGCTACAGACGCCGTCGGGTTTGACCTTTGCCCCGATGATCGATGGAAAAGCACTCAGTAGTGAGGAGTTCAACCATCTAAGTGCCGAGGAGAGGGAGGGTTTCACAGGCCAGGAAAAAGCACTCAGCGAAGCGATGGAACGTGCCATGCGTTCGCTACAGAAATTGCGGGAGGAAACCGAGGAGGAATTATCGGGCTTAAATCGCAAAGTGGCGGGAGCGACCACCCGGCCGATCTTCACCTCATTACGCCAACACTTTGAAGATTGTAATGCATTTCTGCTCTATCTGAATGACGTAGAAGAGGATATCGTACTGCGGGTGGTGAAGCACCGACTTTCGTTAGATGATGGGCAAGAGGACGCACAGAGAGCTTCCTTTGCCATGAATGGCCGATCCGGCAAGTGGACCGACGGCTATGAACTCAACTTAATTGTCGATCATGAGGCGTCTGATGGCGCTCCGGTCATCCATGAAATCAACCCCAGCTACCCTAATCTCATTGGTAAGATCGAGTATCGAGCTGAATATGGCGCCCTGATACCCGACCATCACACTATCCGTGCAGGAGCACTTCATCGAGCCAATGGGGGCTATTTGCTGGTCGACGCCCGCTCACTTTTAGATTACCCCATGGCCTGGGAGGGTCTTAAGCGAGCGTTGCGATACCGGGAAATCCGCATCGACGACCCCGCTGCCCAGGCAGGCGCCGTTCCGGCGGCCAGTTTAGCCCCAGAATCTATCCCCCTGCATGTGAAGGTCGTACTTATCGGTGATCCTGCTACCTACTATTCACTTTATGCCTACGATAGTGCTTTCGGCAAATTGTTTAAAGTCCGAGCAGACTTTGCCAGTGATATGGAATGGTCCCGAGACAATCTCATGCGAATCGCCCAGTTCATACGCACTCGTGGTGATGAGGAGGGATTACGCCCATTTGATCTGGGAGCAGTGGCGCATGTGGTCGAATATGCCGGACGGCTGGTGGAAAGCCAGGAAAGACTTACGACCCGATTCGCACATGTAGCAGATATCATCCGTGAGGCTGATTATTGGGCAGGAAAAGATGGCGCAGATCTCGTTGGGCGACGGCATGTCAAACAGGCCATCGCTGAGCGCCGTTACCGCTCAAACCTCTATGAGGAGCGTTTGCAACGAGTGATTGAGCAGGGCACCGTAATCGTTGAAACCGCAGGAAGAGAAATCGGACAGGTCAACGGGTTGTCGGTGGTTTCTTTGGGCGATTACATGTTTGGCAAACCAAATCGCATCACGGCCAGCACTTACTTTGGCAGTCGTGGCATCATTAATATAGAGCGGGAATCGAAAATGAGTGGCCGACTTCACGACAAGGGAGTGCTCATTCTGGCCGGGTATTTGGGTCATTGCTACGGCCAGGACAAGCCATTGAATATGAATGCATCGATTGCCTTTGAGCAATCGTATGAAGGTATTGATGGCGATAGTGCTAGCTCTACCGAACTCTACGCCCTACTCTCTTCGCTGTCCGAACTACCTATAGCGCAAGGCATTGCCGTCACAGGGTCGGTAAACCAGAAAGGTGATATCCAGGCCATCGGTGGTGTCACGGCAAAAATCGAGGGATTTTACGATATCTGCCAGTCACGCGGGCTCAATGGCAGCCAGGGTGTTATGATCCCACAAGCCAATATTCGCCACCTTATGCTATGTGAAGATATCATCGAAACTGTCGAAGCGGGGCAATTCCACATCTGGCCGGTCAAGACGGTAGATGAGGGCTTTACAATTCTCTGCGGTATGCCATCAGGCAAGCGAAATGAAGATGGTGTTTTCCCTGAAGGTACGTTTAACCGCCTGGTGGACGACAAGCTATCCGAAATGGCCTTAGCGCTTGCTCGATTTAGTCGAAATGCAAACAAAATAGTAGAGGACGATCAGTCATTGGCTGAAAGCACTCAGATTAGGCCCACCGATCCCATACCGCCCGAATCCGACATTCTTGAGAATGAACCAGACGAACAAAACTGACAACCGAAAAGTATTATTCTGAATCGTCAGATGGACTGATCACGTTAATTATTTTAACGAGCAGTCCAAAGATAAACTGAGGCCGAAAGCCAGCAATAAAGGCAACCAATGCCGGGAAAAACTGTACTTCACTGCGTAATGCCTGAGAAGCAACCTGGCCACCCTGAAGCGAAAGCAAGCCAGCATTGATGACGAGGAAGGTAACCCCACCCAGAATTATGCCCATGACAGGCTGGCCGATATACCACATGACATGCTGACGCTCGAAATCCTGGCGCTGGGAAACATGCGTCCAGAGGATATACATCGCACCTACGACACCGCCAATCCCCCCCCATACAAAGGTGCTCCAGAAACCTAGCGCAGTCACGATACTATTGCTCGGATTTGTTATGCCCAGTCTATCTGCCACCCAATTGGATAATTGCTCTTCGAAAGCAAGGATAACCATAAACGTAAATAACAATAGCGCGAAAGTGATTACCTCGAACCAGAATACTCGCCATCCATATTTCTCCGCTTCCTTCTCCGAATTTTCGACGCGATTAAAGAGTGTGAAGGCTTGCTGAGTTTTGAACTCGGCGATCACAAAATCTTGCGGTCGCTCAAAGAGAATGGTACGTGCCTGACGCAATGAGCCCAAAATCTGTTCTGTAACCTCGGGCCGATTACTGACGTGTTCGGGGACTTGCTGATAAAGCCTGTCGATACGATTATGCAGATCGGTAATACGCTCGACATCTATACTGGCCAAGACCCGCTGTTCTTCTTCTTCAGTGCGGGTTATGCGTGTGGGATCAGCAGTAGGCGGCTGTGGAGGGCGGATGAATGGAGATTGGGGTCGAACAGAATCAGGCTCTGATTCGCTGAGGACCTCCTGCATCAGCACCTCAACCTCTTCTGTTCCAAATTGCGAGGGTGGTACTTCCGGCCTAATGGTGACATCGAGCCCATCGTTGTCAATGGGACCCGTGTCGATGGGCCGATACTGCACTGACTCGGGGTCTTTGTACGCAACATCGGTAGGGTCGAGTAGGGAACTATCCTCAGGGTAATCGGTCGAAGGTATATCGGCCATGTTATCACTTTCGCCCAAAGGTACATCAATTGCTTTTAGAAGTTCTTCATCACCCAACTCAACCCCTGAACTTGCAGTCGTCGGCGCCTTCTCGTTGAAAGTCACTTGATCATTTGAAAATGTGTGTTCGCGCGCAGCGGTCGTATTGCTTTCTACAACTCCATCTTCGTCTCTATTCTGATCAGTATCAGTATGTGTCTCTTCGATAGCGTATTCATTCTCGGTCTCCAACATAGGATCGACTTGGATCTCACTATTCTCTACTTGGCTGGCATCACTGAAAAGTGCGTCTACACCGCGTCCAACGATCTCGCGACCCCGCCCTTGTATAGAGGATCTACGCTGTTTCATCAAGTATCTCCTCGACCAGCATACGATAGGCTTCTGTTCCTATATGATCAGAATCGTAGTCGATCATCGGCATCTGAGCGGCCGACGAGTCTGCAAAACGTACGCTCTGTCGAATCGGCGTTGAAAATAGATAGTCACCAAACATCGATTGCACCTCCGCCAGCACTTCGCGGCTATGAAGGCTACGAGCATCATACATGGTTACCACAATCCCCAATACGGCCAGTCTCGGATTCGTTCGATCTCGCACACGACGAATGGTGTCAAAGAGAATACCCATGCCACGCAGCGCCAGGAACTCGCACAACAAGGGCACGAGGACTTCATCAGCGGAGGTTAATGCATTAATCGTTAACAACCCCAAGCTGGGGCCACAATCAATGAGGATGAAATCATAGGTATCCTGCACCGTTGCGAGCGCTTCTTTGAGCAAGTATTCACGCCCGATTAGTGAAATTAGCTCTACTTCAGCGCCTGCCAAATCTAGATTGGTTGGCAATATATCAAGGTTTGGCCGGTAATCCTTGATAATGGCATTTGCCGCGTCTAGTTCTTGAGCCAAGAGAACATGGTAGACGGATTTTTTTAGTGTGTTTGGATCTATGCCATAGGCAGAAGTCATTGCTGCTTGCGGATCCAGATCAACCATAAGTGTCCGATACCCCTTATCAGCGAACAGAGCCCCTATATTAACAACAGTTGTTGTTTTCCCAACTCCGCCTTTTTGGTTGGCAACGGCAATGATTCGGGCCATGGCATTCTGTTTGGTGGGGGAAAGGCCAGAGTCATTCGACTCCGGATATAAAACAAACGAAAGCACTGGCGATGGTCACATACAGACCAACATTCGGGAGTATAGCATAGTTTTGCAGGTAAGTCATTTTGGTCACAAACAGAGCAGCATGTTGAACCCTCTATCGGCATCCAACATGGGTATTATTGATAATTACCGTTCTATTTAGCCGGGTTTTCGTCACTGTAGCAGCACTAGAATTCAGGTCGCACAATCTAAAAGTGACTCAGGTTATCTTTAGATTGTGCCCGTTTCCCCAACGGCCGTTTTCTTGGAATTCCAGGACGTCGCGGATAACGTGCTGGAGTTTCCTTGACCTTGCGAATCAGCACCAGCGTTCGAATTTTATCGAGTCCAGGCACAAAAAGCTCTTCGACTGTCAGCAGTGACCCTCCTAACAGAGAAATTGTCTCATCCATCTTTTCGAGTTCCTCGTTCACATTGGCTCCTTTTGGCAGAGCGACAAGACCACCGAGGCGTGCAAATGGCAGAGTGAGTTCGACCAAGGTAGGGAGCGAAGCGACGGCCCGAGCCAGTACCAGATCATATTGCTCACGGAACAGATTATTTTGAGCCAACAACTCAGCTCGATCAGGAATAACTTTGGACGATGCAATGTCTAATTTAAGAATAACCTGGGTCAGAAAACTTGCTTTCTTCTTGACCGATTCTACCATATGTAATTGTAGTGCAGGCCAGAGGAACCGAATAGGTAATCCAGGAATTCCTGCTCCAGCTCCGATATCAACCGCACTTAGGGGCTGTTGGCACAGATCTCTGGTATCTATTGCCATGCTGGAAGCAATAGCAGGCACTAAACTGATGCTATCAAGGTATAGTTTCACGATAATTGTGCCGAGATCACGTGCTGCGGTGAGGTTTGTGTGCTGATTTGTGGCTAGAAGTAGCCGGGTATACTCTTGGAATAAGTGCAACGCTGTCTCATCTAAGGGGACTCCCAATTCACTGGCGCCAGAGACTAGCAGAGACCAGGAGGCGGATGTTGTCATCAAGGTTATCCTATGTTTTTAAAATGATACTAGACCAGTATCTATGCATAAAAGTGTACTTTTTCTGAGATGTCTCGCCAAATCTGAGAAGTGTCTAAAGTTCCGAAATGCTGAGATGATATAATTCTTACGGAAAAGTTATGAAATCACGCGATATATACGAAACTCTATAACCACTGCACTATATTGCTAGCCAAAGCGCCCTCGAGTCCAATATTTCAAATCAGATTTATTGCTTACATTTACAGAAAATATTCCAAGATTGCGGGCCTTAGTTGCAGTCTCATCAAAAGATGCATAAGTCTCTGTAACGATAAGAACAACACTAAAACCTCCTCGTACCCGCTGATGTAGTGTTGCAAGACAGCTTTCATTGCCTTCTGGGGTAATAACAATTAGTGTGGCGCCCCAGTTTAATGACAGTATGGTATCGGTTAACCAGGATTCGAAGGATTGATTCTGTGTGGTAGTTACGCGCGTCAGCACCCCCAGAATTTGCATTAATTGTTCCTTTCCAGTGCGGGGGGGTATGGATTGCATTATTGATTCTGTGATTGGATCCGTACCTAATGTATGTAGTCCAACACCTTGTCCTTTTTGTGACAAATGAAAGGCCAGGCTAGCGGCGACAACAATACCCCATTCACTTGCATGGCGCCAGAATCGCTGCCGGAAGTCATCTCTGTTCAGGTTTACGAGCATGAGGCTTTCCAATGAAATAGCCGGCTCTGTTTTCTTGACCTGCAAGTGATCAGTATGTGCTGAAGCTTTCCAATGGATTTTGCGGATCGAGTCGCCCGGCTGATAATCTCGTACACCTACGAGCCTTGTTGGATTCGTCGAAAAGACGCTGATGAGCACGCAGATTGCCAAAAGGTTACAGAGAATCCAATCCAAGTTCAACAAGTGGCATGATCTGAGGATACACTACAAGGTCTGAAACACTTGAGGGCTGGTAATTAAAGTCAAAGAATCCAACTGGATCACCGGCAGATAGCGTTAGAGGACCAATCTGGTAAAGCCCGCGGCGGCTACAATCAAGTTGAAATTGATACAGAAAGCTTTCACCTCTTTCTAGACTGACCACCTGACGCGCTTTATCACCTCCAAAGAGATTGACCGGCACCGCGTCTGTTATCCGCAACCAAGGCAAGGGCAGCCAAAAACGACTTCGTACTGAGGTTTCGACTGTCACTTTGTCTCCCAGAAACGCCCTTTTCGCATAGGTGCGTTTCCATTGCAGTGACTCAAGTCCTCTTTTGTATCCAAAACGGGCTACCAGCCATAATCCTACCAGTACATACACAATATAAAACACAAAATCCAGCCGCAACAAAATCGCGATTGCAATCAGAAATACCAGAAATAAACCGAGATGACCCATGTCAGTACACGATTCGACAGTTATGATAGATTTCCGATGTCGAGTGGAGCACGTTCCACGATATCTGCCAGCACTTGTGCAGCTATTCGGTCCCTGAGAGCACTTTCTGGTCTCACAAGGCAGCGATGCGCCAAAACCGGTTGAATCAAGCGTTTTACATCGTCTGGAGGTACATGATCGCGGTCTTGTAATGCAGCCAGGGCCTGACCACCCCGATATAGACCAAGGCTACCTCTGGGACTGACGCCTAGTAGCAAATCTGGATCCAGCCGCGTCGCCTGCACGACTTCAACAATATATGCGAGAATCGTCTGATCGACATGAACACTCCAAACGTTCTTACTCAATGAAGGCAATTCGGATCCATCGACCACCGACGCCAGTGTTTGGATCGGATGTTCGCCGCTCAATTTCTCTAAGAGAGTGTTTGAAAAGTCGCAATAGGGGTAGAAATGTCCGACAATTGGGGGTATGATTACCCATGAGCAGAGACAGAGCTACCCAAGCGACTTAAAAGAGAAAGAATGGGAGGTGCTAGAACCGCATCTTCCACCACCAAGAAAACGAGGTCGGCCATTAGAGTATTCATTGCGTGAGATTCTGAATGCGATCCTCTACATTCTTCGAACCGGATGTGCTTGGCGCATGATGCCTCATGATCTGCCCCCCTGGCAGACCGGCTATTACCATTTCAACAAGTGGCATAAAGACGGAACATGGGAGCGAATCAACGCAGTGCTACGAGAGGAATTGCGTCAAGCCGAGGGACGAGAAGCAACACCCAGCGCAGGCATAATCGACAGTCAATCGGTCAAAACGACTCGCACGAAAGGCAAAAGAGGCTATGACGCTGGTAAAAAGGTCAAAGGACGCAAACGGCATCTTCTGGTCGACACCATTGGGCTCATTCTACTGGTGGTTGTGACGACTGCCGATGTTCAAGATCGAGATGGCGCCAAGCTCGTTTTTCAGCGGATACGCAATCGTTTCCCTCGTCTGAAGTTGATTTGGGCCGATGGCGGTTACCGTGGCAAGTTGATCGCATGGACCCAGTCTGTTCTGAACTGCATTCTTGAAATCGTCAAACGAAATGATGATGTCAAAGGTTTTCAAGTCTTGCCTCGACGATGGGTGGTCGAACGCACTTTCGGCTGGCTTGGCAACTATCGCCGCCTCAGCAAGGGGTATGAAATCTTACCTGAAACAAGCGAAGCGATGATATATGCAGCAATGATTCACATCATGACTCGACGGCTGGCCCGCTCAATCATAATTCGGGCGCCGTAAAACCATTTTTCAAACACTTTCTAACATGGCACGCTCAGCGCCTGAATCCAGATAACCAAGACTCACTCTCATCAAAAATCTATCGAGTTGAGCCTCTGGAAGAGGAAATGTACCTTCATATTCTATGGGTGTGTCCTAAATGAGTTGGAGACATAATGTGTCGCCAGGATTCGACCTAGATTCGTCAACGTAACTCCCCGTTTCGGAAGATCAGAAGGCCTGAACCGGCCTCCAAACATGTTAG
>PIVW01000748.1 GCA_003353825.1 Chloroflexota bacterium | reverse complement strand
TCGAAATCGACGAGCAAAGATAACATGGCATTGGTAATGGCGTGAGTCGGCCTTGGGCTCAAAGCTGTTCCTGGCTGGATTTGGTCAGCAAAGAAAATGCTCGTCGCTCTTGGCCGAGGCTGTGTGGAAAGTCCAATGATCTTCGTTGTTTTGTGCGTTTGAGTTGCTTTGGGGCGCAATTCGCTCCGTTTTTCAATATCCGTTCAGTTCTGACGATTATTTGGCCTTCTATGGTGCTCTGAGGTTAAATGTTGCTCCTGAGTTGCTGCATTTTAGGAAACCGACGCCTGCTACGCGGCCATCCCGGCGATCAGGGCTGATACACCAATCATATTGATCATACGCTTGATGTTATAAGCGAGCACGTTGAGTGCCATTTCTGCACGAACATTGGGGAATCTGCGTGTCAGAAAGTGGGTAGAACCCATCCATGCTTTGATTGTTCCAAATGGATGCTCAACCGTGCAACGGCGTGTCCGCATCAAACCGGGACTTTCGTCCATTCGAACATACATTGCCTCTACCAAATGCTCATGTTCCCATCGGGTAATCCGTAGCTCTTTGCCAGTGGTGCATTGGGCCTTCAATGAGCAATTTTGACAGTTGTACTGCCAGTATCGCCTCTGTTCCTGACCACGCTCTTCACGGCTATAGCGATAAATCAGTGTTTGTCCTGCAGGACAGGTGTAGGTGTCATGACCTGAGACCCAAGTCTCTTCCACTTTAGCGCGGAGTCCGTTGGTTGATTTATGGCCTCATGCGGCCTGTTTTTGCAATGCCATTTTCTCCCTGGCTATTTGGGCAAATTCGTTGGGCGTGAGATTGCCCAATGATGAGTGTGGCCTGTTCCGGTTGTAGTCCTCCTTCCATGCAGTGATTGTGGATCGTGCCTCGGCGAGCGAGATGAAAAGGGTCTCGTTTAGACACTCATCTCGGAAGCTGCCGTTGAAGCTTTCGACAAAGCCGTTCTGCATCGGCTTGCCGGGCGCAATGTAGTGCCAATCGATGCCTGTTTCCTGACACCATTTGAGAACAGCCATGCTGGTCAGTTCGGTGCCATTGTCGGAGACAACGGTGACGGGCTTGCTGCGCAGCCGGATCAGGGCATCGAGTTCGCGCGTGACACGCAAGCCGGACAATGAGGTGTCTGCTACCAGCGCCAGGCATTCCCGGCTGTAATCATCGACCACGGCCAAAACCCGGAACCTTCGTCCATCGGTGAAGGCATCTGAGACGAAGTCCAGGCTCCACCGCTCATTCGTCCTGCCGGGCAATAGCATCGGTTGCCTGGTGCCCAGCGCACGCTTCCTGCCGCCACGCTTGCGGACTTGCAGCTTCTCCTCGCGGTAAAGCCGTCTCAGCTTCTTCTGGTTCATGATGATCCCTTGCCGTTCCAGCATGATGTGGATGCGCCTGTAGCCGAAGCGCCGGCGTTCTCCGGCGATCTTCCTCATGGCTTCACGCAGATCCCCGTCGTCCGGGCGGACACGGCGGTATCGCACACTCGACCGGTCAACCATCAAAACCTTGCACGCCCGACGCTGGCTTACACCGTGCACCGCACAGACGTTAGCCACCGCATCCCGTTTGGCATCGGGCGTTACCATTTTTTTGATGCAACATCCTTCAGCATGGCGTTGTCGAGCATTGTCTCGGCAAGAAGCTTCTTCAGTTTGGCGTTCTCGTCTACCAGAGCCCTCAGCTTGCGGGCGTCCGACACATCCATGCCGCCAAACTTGGCCTTGTACTTGTAGAAGGTGGCTTCCGATATGCCGTGCTTGCGGCAGATATCTGCCGTCTTCATCCCGGCTTCCTGCTCCCGCAGAATGCCGATAATCTGTTCTTCGGTGAACCGTGATCGTTTCATTTGTCCGTCTCCTGGTTGGGACGGACTCTACACAAAACTGGAGGAGTTTCAGGGTCGCAGGTCAGAACGTACACGCAACGAAGCGGGGTCAGTTCAGATAGGCCTGTTGAAAATGAGCGTGTCAAAGAAGGCAATAAATCTTCGTGAGATTGTAGCGCCGCATGAGCGGTTAAGTTTGAATATTTTTCAAAAAATACTACGGGCCAACACGTGGTCGATATATCAAATACGAGGTTTCATATCCGGGTTTTGTCCTCAGCGTGCGGATTGATGTCAGATATGCCAGTTCAATTGTTTGATCCCGTTAAGGGCATCCATCGGCGCGCCCCATATACGGGTCAGCAGACACAGATCGCTCACTAGCCACAGTTTTGCCGATTAATTGTCGAGGTATTCAGAATGGAAATTTGGCGGGGGACTGACCTACCTAAAAATAATTTAGTGAACAATTTTATCGATAAAGCATCGATTGTAAAAATGCTGTAAGTCGGTGTGGTGCCATTGTTGTAGT
>PIVW01000747.1 GCA_003353825.1 Chloroflexota bacterium | reverse complement strand
CAGCTACGTCAACTACCAGGACGTCAGTGCGGATCCGGTGAAGAGGGTTGAAGACTATATCGCCCGTGTCGGCGACAAGTCCTACGAACAGCTCTACCAGCGGCACGTTGATGACTATTCCAACCTGTTCGGCCGCGTGGAAATCAATCTTGGCGGCACGGGCACAGACGAGAGTCTGCCAACAGATGAACGAATTGAAAGGGCTAAAGAGGGTAGCAGCGATCCGCTTCTGGCTGAGCAAGTATTTCAGTATGGTCGCTATTTGATGATTTCCGGCTCGCGCCCCGGTACGCAGCCATTGAACCTGCAAGGGATTTGGAACTACGAACTCCATCCGTCCTGGGGAAGCAAGTATACCATCAACATCAATATTGAGATGAACTACTGGGTGGCTGAGGTCTGCAACCTCACTGAATGTCACGAGCCCCTCTTGCGCATGGCCGGTGAGTTGGTCGCTCCAGGTAGCAAGACCGCCCAGGTGCATTACCGCGCCGATGGCTGGGTGACACACCACAACACCGACTTTTGGCGCGGCACCGCACCGGTCGACGGCGCCCATTGGGGTATGTGGCCCAGCGGTGGAGCCTGGCTCTGCCAGCATCTTTGGGAGCATTATCTCTACACCGGTGACATTGCGTACCTCAAAAAGGCCTATCCCATTATGAAGGGGGCCGCTGAGTTCTTCCTGTCGGATAATGTGCTGGTTCAAGATAAAGACGGCTACTTGATCACCTCGCCGTCGATCTCACCGGAGCACAGTCACGGTGGGGAGAGCAGGGATGGACTCAGTTCAAATCGCTCAGGTGCTTCACTTTGTGCTGGGCCTACTATAGACGGACAGATCCTGCGCGATCTCTTCGCCAACTGTATCGCGGCTGCGGAGATTATCGATATCGACGAAAATTTCCGTGCACAAGTGGCCAAAACACGAGCGCAGCTCGCTCCCATGAAGATCGGTCGTCACGGCCAGCTCCAGGAATGGCAAGAGGATTGGGATAATCCAGACAAACCCCACAGCCACGTCTCTCATCTCTATGGACTCTATCCCAGCGCTCAGATCAATCGTTTCGATACACCCAAGCTCTTCGATGCTGCCCGAACCTCACTGATCCAACGCGGCGATTCAGGTGGATGGCCCGGTGCCTGGAGAATATCCCTGTGGGCCCGCGCGGGCGATGGTGATCGTGCCCGCAAGAACCTTAATAACGTCATTCAGGGCCTGACCGGCAACCTCTTCAATGGTAGCCGATTCCAGATCGACGCCAACTTCGGCGCCACATCCGGTATCGCAGAGATGCTCCTTCAAAGCCATGGTGGCCAAATCCATCTGCTGCCTGCGTTACCGAAGGCCTGGTCTACCGGCAGCGTCAAGGGCCTTTGTGCTCGTGGAGGTTTTGAGGTCGATATCGAGTGGAAGCGAGGGCAGTTGGTGCAAGCCTCCATTCACGCAAATAGGGATGGGACTTTCCGTATTTATTGTCAGGGTAAGGGCGGTGAAGTCATTTCGTTGAAGGAAGGTCAGACGAAGGTGTGGTCGGAAATGTAAACTGTTGACAATATGGGACCAGTGATCATGTCAGGGAGTAGTCATGTTGGAAGGGGAATACGAGATGAACAAACACAATCACAGTAGACGTGAAATGCTCAAGCAAACAGGCCTGGGAGTGGGGCTCATGGCGGCGGGGCCGTTGTCCGTTGGAGCTGCCCATGCGGCGGGACGTTCCAGTGTGAAGCAACTGATAGAAACCGATGTGCTCGTTGTTGGTGGCGGTCCGGCAGGTATCGGGGCTGCGCTGGGTGCTGCTCGTACAGGCATTAAGACGCTGCTCATTGACAGTTGTGGTTTTTTTGGAGGCGTCGCATCGTGGTCTTTGGGAATGCCCATCAACCAAATGCGGCCCGAGAGCAGACCTCGCTCAGTGGTGCATGAACTCCTGATCGAAAAGCTCCTGAGCTATGGCGATCAGGCGGTTCACATCGGACAGCATCAGTTGTACTGTAATGTGGAATACCTTAAGGTTGCAATACTCGATGCGCTTGAGGAAGTGGGGTGCAGGTATCTTGTGCATCTGGCGGCTGTTGATACGCTGATGGAAGGCGAACGCGTGACCGGGGTAGTGGTCGCTACAAAACAAGGCCTGATGACAATACGGGCAAAAGTCGTAATTGACTGTACCGGCGATGCGGATGTAGCCTATTTTGCCGGTGCAGAGACCATGATGGAAACTGTTGAACCACGAATGCCAAATACCATGCTGCTGAATTTTGCCAACGTAACACCCGAGCAGGTGCGCGGGGTTAACCGGAGAGAAATTGCCAAACGTGCCAAGGATAAGTTTCCTCTTATACCGAAAGGGTGGGGGATGAGTCCAGTTTCCA
>PIVW01001517.1 GCA_003353825.1 Chloroflexota bacterium | reverse complement strand
CCATGAAATCACCGCGAGTTAGCCTAGCTCGTATCGTTTCATATAGTTGGAGAAGCGCTGTCGAACTTCTTCCTGCGTCAGGCCAAACATCTCCAGGGTGTATCGGTGAGTGCCGTGCTTGTCCCTGGG
The DNA here is from genome assembly GCA_003353825.1 of Chloroflexota bacterium. The sequence goes on along the minus strand of PIVW01001517.1, from coordinate 448 downwards.
ATTGTTCTTCATGAAGTCTTCCATTCGCTTCTTCACATCCGCATTGAAATCCCAGCCGAAATGATCATAGATCCGTTCGATCTGCCCCAGCGGATCAGACATCAGGTCGGCAAAGCGCGAATCGTATATCTGATTGGCTCTTTCGGGTATGGCATCCCGGATTGCCAAGGCGCGATCCAGCGCCCAGCCCCAGCGATCGAGTTTCTCTCGCCCGATAGCTGCCGTGTCCACGCTCTCCTGGGTTATGGCGCGCATGTGGTAGACCAGGCTGGCCTGAGAGGGGATCACGTCGCAGGGATTTCGGTGGGTCTGGATCAATTGCGCGTCCCCATAGACCTCGAAAATATCGCCGATGAATGGCAGATGCTGGGGGGCCTTGAGCAACCAATGATCCTTCTTGTAATGAAATTGCAAGTGCTGCAGGTATCTACGGTGGGCCTCATAGACA
>PIVW01000746.1 GCA_003353825.1 Chloroflexota bacterium | reverse complement strand
GTGTCAAAAACTGATCGTTTTCAAGGCATTCATCCCTATTTTTGTTCGATATTTGCCCTGTTGTGGGGTGAATTTGGTCACGAGTCTGCCACAAAGAGCTTTCTTCGATTTTGGCGAAGGTATTGAATATGGCATCCACATGGATACATTGAATGCGTGGAAGCAGATTTTTCTGGACAAAGAACCCGAGTAATTCGCATAAGACAGTCCAATTCCGAATTTTTCATTTCATAATCAGGGAGCTAATCATGATCGCGCGTCTATCACTCAGTGTATCTATTGTGATTCTCATTGCCAGTTCCGTGCTAACCGTACATGCTTTTACCGGAGCAAACGTGGATGATTCCTTCCCACATTCGATTCCAACAGATCCATTTGGCACCTATTTGATACCAAGTGGTTCACAGATTCGGGGTGCATCAGAGATGGCCACCATCGGTGCTCGATGGACTGGTGTTTTCCTTCGATGGAGTTCTGTCGAGACAAACCCAGGTGAATACAACTGGTCTTACTGGGATCATTTATTAGCCGACGCAGCGGACCACGATTTACAAATCATTCTGACTGTGCTTAGTAATCCGGAGTGGGCGGCTGATACCACTTGTGGCCCTATTCTTGCTGAACATTTGCCTACATTCGCCAACTTCCTAACTGCGGCGGTTGAGCGATACAGCGTTCCCCCGTATAATGTTCTACATTGGGCTCTCTATAACGAACCAGATAATAGTAATGCCCTTGACTACTCATGGCTAGGCGGCTGCTGGGGGGATGCTTCGAACCCCAAAAAAGTGCCTGGCGCCAGTGGCTATGCTTATGCAGAGATGTTGAGCTACGCCTACCCTGCCGTCAAAGCAGGAAATCCAGAGGCTCAAGTAGTTTTGGGTGGCCTCGCCTATGACTGGTTTTATGGCGATGACGCCGGAGGCGTTTTCGATCCCTCATTTCTAGATGAACTGCTCCTGGGTGGAGGGGGGCAGTACTTTGATATTATGAACTTTCACTATTATCCGGCTTCCGATCATCGATGGTATGATGACAGCGATGGTTTTGATCGCTACAACCGAGGGCTGGTTTTCAAAGCGAATTGGATTTTAGATCAGATCATACAGTATACTGGAAGCGCCAAACCGATCATGTGCAGTGAGGCAGGCAAAAATTCTATCAATCATGAGGGTGAAAATCGTGAAGATGATCAAGCCAATTTCGTGGTCAGAACTTATGCCAGAGCTATGTCATCTGAGATATTTCCTCTTCTCTATTTCGAGGGCATCGATGAATCATGGCTCAATGAACACTTGAGGCATATGGGGTTGATGACAGAGGCTTTTGAACCAAAACCGGCTTACTATGTCTACCAAACACTAGTACGAGAATTGTCTGGGGCAACCTTTGTTCGGGTACGTGACGATTTATGGCTACGTTTCGAGGGCTATGAATTCAATGTTAACGGCAGACTGAAGAACGTAATTTGGCATACTTCGTATGAAATAGAGCAGATTTCTTTAACTGTTTCGCAACCGGGAGGAACCATGCGAGTCGTCGAAAAGGATGGGCGCGAATACTATGTCCAAGATGGCGGCGCTGAGGATCTTGATGGGAAAACCAATGGTTATGTTGGTGTGAATGTCTATATCAATCCTCGATATTTCGAAGATCTGAGCATGCCAATCTATACGCCAACGCTAACCCCATCGCCTACCCTGACACCAACGCCGACTTCTACACTGACGCCAACTCCCACCCTGACACCAACGCCACCCCTCTCCTCCTGTGATGATTTGGATCTTAATGATGACGAAATTATCGATCTTGACGACATCATCGCGGTCATTAACCACTCTATCTTCGTAAGCGCTCCCTACGACCCCATGTTTGACCTGGTGTCAGACGGTATCATCGATATCGATGACATCTTCTTTGTGGCCAACCGCTTTGGTGAACGCTGTTCTTCGTTATCATAGCATGAGCCAACAACAGAGGCCACCTCACTTTTCACCGCAGACAGCGTCGACAGTCATGCGATCTAATCTAATGGCACCTACTGCCCAGGCGCCAACTCATAGGTGAAGGCGCCAACTTGATTTGAGTCTAACGACGTCTGACCCGCTTTGACAGACAGCACCTCGTAGTAGTCACCTGAATTCCCGGTACGAAAGGGGGAAAAATCGAGCCTGAATGTCGCATATTTTCGGCATTCACTTTAGCTATCGTATAATCTCCATCCATGCCCGTGAACACCGCAGAGGGCAGACACCCTTAGAGATATAACGCCACACAGAAAAAGTCGCACACCACCAGAGGATGACGGCCCGCAGCTATGACCATAGATGTGTAGCATCACGTTAAAGTGAACGAGGGAGAGAGGAGGCAGTCCACATTTGGA
>PIVW01000745.1 GCA_003353825.1 Chloroflexota bacterium | reverse complement strand
ATGGTTGTCATGTAACCTATGCGGAAAAATACACGTGTCATGTTTTAAAGCCATACAAATGGTTGCACTTTTGTGTAACCGCTCCGTCATAGCTGCGTCATCAAACTGAGCCTAAACCGGTTTACACAACAGTGGGCCATCTAAATGTTGGCTCAGTGGGTAGACTGATCCCAACGATGAGTTTCAAAATGCCGGGTAAAGGTTTTACCTAATCTTGTGAACTTGCGCAACTAAACACACACCATTGTTGTACAGGTCTACTCAGATTGCCTGTGCTACGTAACAGAAAGTTCAGTCGCAATAGCGTTTTATGTTGTTACAAGCCCCGACTGTGTTGAGTGACAGAGCTATAGCGTGTGAACAGCGGGTAGAGCTTGGAATTTGGTCTGGGGTGTTAGTTCTTTAGATAGCACGATGGTGTGGTTGTAAAACAAGACAGTGATATTACTTTACGAATAAAATATATGCTCGGGGTATCCGAAAATTAACCCAACGGATGTTACATAATGAATAGTCCTAATTCAATAATCCAAATGAAGATGCTGGCCCTAACCCTAACTGTTGGGTGACTGTGATAAGGTATAGGATCAGTGGGCAGTGCTCAGATCAAAGGGGTTGTCAGAAATTCTCAATGTAGTTGCAAAGGTATATTGTAAAACGAGATAGTTTTCATGTTTACTATAGTGAGTTTCAAAAATAGTGTCGCACTTCGGCAATCTCAAAACGTCCAACTATAGACCACCCTACACAGCCCTTAAGAGCCGTTGGGTGGCAGTGCCGGGGGGAGCGAGAACGGCAGGGCATGACCCACACGCCCAAAGATCTCAGCCCACGACAATGGTGAAGTGACAACGCCTTTACGTAGACCAGACGCATCGCCGGCGACCGTTCCGCGTTTCCAGAGCCCCAGGTCCAGTCCCAGGGACTGGGCCAGGTACAGACAGCCGAGGTTGAGCGCGCCGAGCATATCCCGGTTTCACACCCGATGCCCGTGCTTCTGGCAGCACACATCACACTGGAACTGGGGTTTGGCGTGTGAGGCGCACCAGCGACTTACCGTCCTTTTTGCTGCACACCCCGAGCGGTGCACACAGAAGCAGCCAGCCGGGTGCGTCCGTTGCGTGGCGCTCGGTCTTACAAGCTGGTGGCTGAAGATGCTTGGCGCGCGTCTCGCGTGGGTGGTGGACTGGGTGGCCGTACACGTCGAGCTTGGGCGTGCGGAACTCGTCCGCCCACACGCACACAGCCTTCTTGCGGCGCACCGCTGCGTCAAAGAGCGTCTTGGCTTGACCTTTGACATTGACTTTTATCCGACCAAAGATACTGGTTGACGCACCGTTGCCGTACAGGAGCAGCATTCGGTTATCTCCAGGTCGAGATGCGCACAAGCGATCGACCTCGCGGTCGAGGGCCCGTTGCGCGTCGGCGGATGCGCGGAAACGCAGCTTCCTGACCTTGCGTTGCGCAGCGAATCCCCACAGCGCGTCCCAGTCCTCTAGGACCGCGTCAACATACCGACCGTACCTGGAGGGTTCAGGCGACGTGCGGAACAGGGTGGCGTTCAGCTTCTTCTGAACCTGTCCGAGCTCCCGGTCGTGCCACACCTTCATCTTGGCGCGGGTGAGACTCTGCCACGTGCGCGACCGCATCATCTTGACCGAGGTGCGTAGGTCCTCATCGCCGGTCAGCAGGTCCACGGAAGTGTAGTGGCAAGAAGGGAAACGCGAGTTCGCGCGAGCGGTCCGAATCAACGTGACGGAACGTTAGATGGGAGATCCTCGACCCGATGGCGGTCGAGTAGGGAACTTAGGATATCAAGAATTGTTCAGTAACGGTCGCTTGGGCCTGCAGGCAGAATGCCTTAATTATCCTAATTCCTACACAAATAAAGAATAAAACTTAAACTACCGCCTCGCACTAGACTGTGACATTCTCTCGCCACTGTACTCAACCCTGCTCAAAACCTTATGAGATTCGCATTGCACCCATAAAGTGATTTTTTTTGCCAATTACTATACACGTAGCATCCATCGATTTCACAAAGATTCGGCGGCTTTTACTCCTAAACCAACATGCAAAAGCAACAACACAACAATATCGGAACATGATCCAACCAAATCTACAATGCAATTGGGAGAAGTGTTGAGCTGTTCGGAATTTTCTTCACCTTATGAAGTGTAGATTGGATACAGAGAGGATTACAGAATTTATTTTTGGTGGCAAAAATAGTAGGGTAAATAACAGTAGTTTTCTTATGTACCCATTTCTAGAAAGCCTATTACACTGCGGTAATCATGGTACTAAAATTTGTGTTTCTGGGTATAGACGGTAAGGGAAGGCTAAATTATTTTGTTCATAAGCGATGATCGCTTCTTCAGCACCTTCTT
>PIVW01000744.1 GCA_003353825.1 Chloroflexota bacterium | reverse complement strand
TCTTGACCATCGAAGTCAGCGCCAACAATCTTCCAACCATCGGGACATTGGACTCGAGTCTTGAGCTCAGTGCCAACACGGTGCGGTTTGGTGGAGCACATTGTAACCATGAGTGATTCTACAGTACGCCGTGTCACAGTACCATGCGCGATGATTTCAGGCATGGAGACCATGCAATCTTCACCGTGCGGGTTATCCACCTCAACAAAAATGCGATCCATCACACGTTTGCGAACTGATGTCCAGTATGATGTGGCATTGGCGATTTCTAACGCCCTCGCTGCCTCAGGGAGTAATGAAGAGAGCCGACCTGCTTCCATATCTGGAACAAAATCTTTGCTGAGCAGGATACCGACGTTGTCGTTTGAGCCTTTGGGATGTGGAATCCGTTGAGTGCGTCCATCTTTGTCCTTGTAGGTGTAACCGGTTTGTCGTGTGTAGCCAACTGGGTTGCCTTCCCATTCCAATCGCATCAACAAACCAGCACAGGGAGTTTTGGTTGTGATTGATTTGTCTGGGTTGGTTATGAAACCAGCCGCCCACTTGGGTAGGTTTTTGTTCTTGCCGCGATAAGCAACAGGTGACCAATCAAGCTGTGATAGCCATGGATCTTTAGCCAACCAAGCGTCACATTCATGGCGCCAGTCAATGCAATCGCGGTCCAGTGCCTTGAGCACAAGGTCAATGGTGATTGTTTTGCGTTTGCCAAAGTCAAGCTCAAGTTCGTCAAACTCACCTTCCTCCCATGCGGCTTCTGCCACCGCCAAATCCGTTTCTAGATGTTTTTGCCATTCACCGACGTATTTGTCTATCAAGGTGCGAAGGATAATGGAGATCTCGTCATTGTGTGACTTCCAAACGTCTTCTACCTGCTGAACCCATTCATTCCATTGATCGGTGACCGGAATACGGCTGCCATTGAGGAAGTAATGACCAGCGATACCGACTTTGGATGGTGTGGCTTCTTTGTACTTAGGCCATAGCGCTTGGAACAACTCGGCAGTATAGAATGCGTCATCTGCGGCATAAGCAATCAAGTCACGGCGATTAGCCAGTTGATTGATGTGAGTTGCCTTGACGAAGACGTCTCGGATGTCCTTATCGGCATCCTTCATCCAGTGGACATCTTCCTGACCAAAGTAGTCACGGACCGCAGCAACGTGGAAGTTATAGACATTGACCAACGCATTGGTGCTGCCTTCCTCTGCCCACTTAGGGCGGAACTGCAACTTACGCTTTTCTTCCTCGCTCAGGTCCTCGGTATCCTTACCTGCTAGCACATAGAGCCACCGCTGTCCGGAGGCAAGCCCGGACACAGCAACGTGTGCTGATAAGGTGTCAAAGTAAAAGTTCTCAGGTTCGGAACGCTGAAGACTATAGCCATTCCTAGCACGAACCCGGTCATAAGAGATGTTGTGACCAACAACAAAAGCGTCTTCATTAAGCGGAATAAGCGAGGTTGATGTCCATTCTTCAACTGGAAGTGTTGGGTCACACATCTCAGCGGCTAGCCAAATATATGCGGCTTCAGTGCTAAGAGCAGATCCAATGACCGGAAATGCGCCGGCCGTAACAAATGTCTCGGTGTCAAAGATATACGCCTTCTCAAGGGGAGTGGCAACTGCCTCGGTGTGCCAAACCTCGCCTCGTTTGACGTATCGGGTCCAACCTGGCTGGAAGACGACATTATCGAATCCAGGTGCTTCTGGTAAGCGACAGCTCGCAAGCCTGTCGGCTTCCATAATAAATCCATCAACGAACTCACCGGCCATTTGTTCAAAATGTTCGGAGATGTCGTTTCCGAGGAGTTCTGGGAAGGGGAGGTCGCCATCGTAAAGATTGTCGGGGTAGTCAACTGGAACGTTTATATTGAATCGACGCAACAAACCCCGTGACCTTTCGAGAGCATTCTCGCGGGCCACAGGGCGATTAAGAGCGCCAAAGATTCGTTGATGCAGGTTATCGTCAAGAATGGGGTAGCCTTGTTCGTTGTGCTGCATAAGAGTTTCGCTCTGATAGGTTTTGCTCATGAATGTATTATAGTGGATTTTAGGCAGTGATAAACTCAGACCTTAACTCACGGGCATGGTCTTCGGCTTCGCTTATCAAAATTGCTGCCTCATGATCCATACCTTGATTGATCAATTCTTGCGACTGATCAATGAGCTGGTGGATTCGGTCAATGGTCATGTCACAGTAGTTCATTGTTCGGTCTCAGGTCCGTAAACTAGGATGTAATGTTCAGCGGAAAGAACGATGTCCTTCCATGCTTGGGCTTCAGTTGAGGCAATGCCGCTGTAAGGGTTGATTTGTGGTACTCCCTCAGGTGAAAACACCCAATGCCAGCGGTTGAGGCTAGGACTCTTCCAAACCCTCGCCATCATCGT
>PIVW01000743.1 GCA_003353825.1 Chloroflexota bacterium | reverse complement strand
CTCGAAAGGCGCCCGCTGATTCTGTTCGTGGCCGGAATTTGACCTAACGGGGGTGGGGCGCTACAATCGCTTGTTGGCATGCCAGACACACGCTGCGATCTCTGCGACTGACTTCAGGGATAGGTTGACCAACGGCGATTCACTTGAAATTTGTAGAGAACGTTCTGGTAGAGACAGACTCAATCCTAAGAGAAAAGAACCCACGTGTTTGATAATCTTTCTGACAAACTACAAGAAGTCTTTGACGGGCTAGGCAGACGAGGCCGACTCACCGAGGCCGACGTCGATAAAGCCCTGCGTCAGGTACGGCTAGCGCTGCTCGAGGCCGATGTCAATTTCAAAGTGGTCAAACAATTTGTTGCCAGGGTACGAGAACGTGCTGTAGGCAGTGATGTACTGCGCAGCCTGACACCGGCCCAGCAAGTTATCAAGATCGTTCATGAAGAGTTGGTCGCTACGCTGGGTGAGTCGTCCAGATTGGACCTCTCTGGCCAACCGCCTCATGTGATTATGCTGGTGGGTTTGCAAGGCTCTGGTAAAACTACGACCGCGGCCAAATTGGCCAATCAGCTTCACTCTTCCGGCCAACGCCCGCTTTTGATTGCAGCCGATACATATCGGCCCGCGGCAGTCACTCAATTAGAAGTGTTGGGTCGCCAAATCGACGTCCCAGTACACAGCGAAGGTATCGAACCCGGCCCACCAGACATCGTCAATCGGGGGTTACGTCAAGCGCGCGAGGAAGCGCGTACCGTCGTTTTCATAGACACTGCCGGGCGTCTGACCATCGATGATGACATGATGAATGAACTGGTTACGATTAAAGCACTCTCCAAGCCAAATGAGGTTTTACTTGTTGCCGATGCCATGTCTGGTCAGGAAGCAGTTCGGATTGCTACCGATTTTCATGAGCGAGTGGGTATTACCGGTTTGATTCTAACAAAGATTGATGGCGATGCGCGTGGTGGTGCTGCCATCTCGATGCGCGAAGTCACCGGTGTCCCCATCAAATACTTGGGTACCAGCGAGAAGATCGACGGCATTGAGGTCTTCCACCCTGATCGCCTGGCTTCTCGCATCTTGGGCATGGGCGATATGCTCACCATGATCGAGAAAGCTGAATCGGTTATGGATGAGGATGAAGCAATGCAGATGGAGAAGAAGTTGCGGACTGCTAGCTTCGACCTTGAAGACTTCCTTAAGCAGATGCAACAGATAAAGAAAATGGGACCTCTTTCGGGGCTTTTGGGCATGATTCCCGGCATGGGCCGTATGGCCAAAGACATCGACATGGAAGCGACCGATAAACAAATGCGCTTCATCGAAGCCATTATCTACTCGATGACTCCTGGAGAACGCCGCAATCCGGGGATGCTGAACGGCAGCCGCAAACGTAGAGTAGCGCAGGGCTCAGGAACCTCTGTCCAAGAGGTCAATCAGCTGTTATCACAGTTCCGGCAGATGCAGCGCCTGATGAAACAGATGCAGTCGGGCAAGCGCACTAACCTGTCCGGACTATTCGGACCTTAAAGACACTTATTCTATCGTAACAATTCACGCCATATCATCGGTATTATCCGAGGAGTATAAATTAACTAATGGTACGCATTCGTCTTCGCCGTACAGGCGCAAAGAAACAAGCATCCTATCGCGTCGTTGTCGCTGACCAACGATCACCCCGAGACGGCAGATTTATCGAGAATCTGGGCCACTACAATCCCCGCAGCAATCCTCCCACGTTCGAAATCGATCGCGGACGCACGGCCTATTGGCTCGACCAGGGTGCCCAGCCCAGTGAATCTGTAGCACAGCTACTGCGAAATGTTGATCTGACAGCAGAGACTGTCGAAACGCCTGCGGCTGAGTAGATATGTAGTAGAATTTCTATCATTCGGAAAAATGCGGCCTCGAAATTGGGGGCGTCTTCATCTCAAAACGGCGGTATTTATGCAAGACCTGGTTGAGTATCTCGCTCGATCTCTGGTAGAAAATCCCGATCAGGTACGCGTCTCCTCTCGACGCTCCGGATCCAACCTCTTTATCGACGTTACAGCAGCTTCCGGGGATATCGGGCGACTCATTGGGCGTCGGGGCCGAACAGCCCAAGCGATTCGTTCCGTCGCCCGGGTCGCAGCAGCCCGCGAGGGATTGCGCGTCACAGTTGATATCGACTAGTACAAAGCGACATAACAGGCAGTTTGTAGTAAGCGCTTTAGCGCTTCTGTTGCACCTATAACGGCGATGAATCGCTTACTATGAACCGCACAGCTATACTGACAACGGGCATAAACTCCCATTTCAATAGAACGCAGATTTCGCAGATAAGGCGGATTCTCGCAGATAAAAATCAAAAAATCCGTGTAAATCTGTCGAATCAGCGTCATCAGC
>PIVW01000200.1 GCA_003353825.1 Chloroflexota bacterium | reverse complement strand
TCGTTGTTGCCGTTGTTGGGGACCACCGTGTCCTCTCAAGGCAGCCACTTGCCTTCAACACAACCACCATGCACACATTCCGACATCATTCTGACCGCACCAACCACCCTTTTGGCCCGGCAACATTTCCAGGTATTTCGCGAACGCTTTGCAGACTTTCCTATTCAGGTCGAACAGTTATTGTGGTAGGTCCCGAACTCAAACTGAACCAATGCGGATTTATGGAGGAAACGAACATTAAGATATGATTGCAAGAATTTGGCACGGACGAACCAAAATTGAAGAATATGAAGCATATACGGAATTTCTGAAACGCGTAGCTATCCCCGATTATAAAAAAACTGAGGGCTTCAAAAAACTAACGTTTCTGAGAAATATAAAAGATGATGTCGCACACTTCACTTTGATTACATTTTGGGAAAACCTTGAGATAATTAAAAACTTTGCTGGTGAGGATTTTAAAAAAGCGAAATATTATCCAGAAGACAAAGATTATTTACTTGAATTTGAAGAAGATGTAATCCATTATGAAGTGTTTGCAGAATAGAAAGCCTTCGACTGTTCGTGATTGTAGATTGGCTTTTTTCAGAGGACTCAATACAATGGGCTGTTCTCACTACATCTAGCCAGATCGTTTCCAGGTGAGGCGCCATTGCATCCGGGGCCCGACCTATGCGGTTGTTCATTGGATTTCTCAGCAGGAATCACCAGTACCGCCACCAGCACAGTCTGTCCCACCTAATCGGCCAGCCGGTATGAGGGGCGAGGGACAAAGGTCCTTTTGCTTGGATTTGAACCATGCCGAGGTCTCTTTTCTCTGCTTCACAGACTGACCTCGATCGCCGCCAACAGGCTGCGCTGCTGTGATTTCAAAAAGAAATGGTCGCCTTCGAACATGTGCAGAGCGAAGTGACTGCGCGTGTACTGACCCCACTCGCCCAACGCCTGTTGGCTTACGGTCTCGTCCTGAAGGCCACCGAAGGCCGTGATCGGACAGTCGAGCGGGTCGTCTGCTGAACAGATGTAGGTATCGGTGATCTGAAAATCGGCGCGCAGCACCGGCAGGAACAATGCCCGCAGATCAGGGTCCTGAAACACCGTCATCGGTGTGCCGTTGTATTTGTGGATCTCGCGCAGGAACTGAGCCTCGGGCAGGTTGTAGATGGGCGGGCGGATGTCGGCAAGATGGGGCGCCCGCCGGGCCGCGACCAAGAGTTGAACCGGTGCAGGCAAGGCATGGTGACGCAAGTGCTGGGCCAGTTCGAAGGCGATCACGGCGCCCAGGCTATAGCCAAACAGCGCATACGGTTTGTCCAGATAGGGCATGATCCCCGTAGCCAGGGCTGCGACCAATCGCTTCAGGTCGGACATAGGCCTTTCTGAAAAGCGGCTGCCTCTTCCCGGTAGTTCCACCGCGCAGACCTCGAGTGAGGGCAGGCCAGCCGGCCAGGGGTGAAAGACCACGGCTGAACCGCCGGCAAAGGGCAGGCAGAACAGGCGGACACCGGCCTCAGGGTTGGGATAGCGGCGAATCCACTTCTGGTTTCTGTGAGATTGTGTCATAGCAGAAAGCTCTCTCTAATGCAGCCATTTGTAGGCGGCCTACTGGCGCTTTTGTGTGTATTACGGTACTGTGTCCTTCTGCAAACATGAAGCAAATAGGTCGCGCTTCATCTGGCCGCGGTCAACTTCTATTCACTACGAGTTCGAAAACATGGCGAACATCTGGCTCATATCAGATATTCATTGCGATTATGGTGCGAACTACCAGATCATCAAGAACTTAAGCCCGACTCTGTACCGGGAGGATGTCTTACTTGTGGCAGGCGATGTCGCACATCGCAATGCGCTCGTCATCGACGTCCTGTCGATCCTGCGCCAGAAATTCAGACAGATCTTCTTTGTTCCTGGCAACCATGATTTGTGGATCGTCGAAGATAAGTTCGGAGACTCGCTCGAGAAAGCATTATGGTTGAAGGAGGAGCTTCGTAAGATCGACGTTTGCATGGAACCATCTCTGATCGACGACGACTATTGCATCGTGCCTATCCTGAGCTGGTATGAGCGTACCTTTGCTGATCCTAAAGATAGGCCAGATCAATCATTGAACAACTGGGTCGATTTTATGGCCTGTCGCTGGCCAGGAGATGCGAGCCAACAGGCATGCGACTTGCTTATGAATGAGAATAAAACGCTAAAAAGTCTGCCTAACGATATCACAGTTGTGACGATGAGCCACTTTGTACCCAGACGCGATCTCTTACCTCCGCAACAATACCTGTACTTTAAGAGCCTACCATTTGTGGTCGGCTCCATCAAAATCGAACAATACCTGCGGCAGATCGGCAGTGCCTGTCATGTATTTGGCCATAGCCATATCAATGTAGACAAAACGATTGATGGCGTGCGTTATGTTCAAAACGCCCTTGGGTATCCACGAGAAGATCGTAAGTCGAGAAATGCCCCGTTGTTGAGGATCTTCTAGGGTTAGATAGCTTGATATTACGTCTGAATGCCATCGGGCATCATTTCATGTATCGAATAGCGCATATCGTGGCCTTCGGCGGCGAGGGCAGTAGCGTACCCACGCCCAACATCCAGTGCCCTGGTCTGCCATTCTGTGCCCTCTTCGACGGTGGGGTCGCAGGTGTTGCAAGGCAGGCGGTTCGTTGGCAGTGAACGCCATCTCGAACAGTTGTGGGGACAGCAAGAGCCCCACACCCACTGCCTTCATGAAAGCTTCTTTGCGCGTCCAACAGCTGAAAAAGGCCGGGATCTGATGCGATTGCGGCAGAGAAAAGAATCGTACGCGTCCACGGGGAGTGATGGCGTAGGCTGCCATCTGTTCCAAATCTTTGAGGGGACGGATGGCCTCCACATCCACATCCACATCCACATCCACGCCCAGGCGCCGGTCCCGTGCAAAAGCGTGCAGGACCCTGTTGCCTGAATGGGATCGACTCGTAGGGGGAGGATCGATCCGTATGACAGAAACGTCCGCGTCTTGAGTTTTCAGTTGCCTGGTCATCTCGATAGCAATGAGTCCTCCCAAACTGTAACCTCCAATTGAACAGGATCCTGAGGGCTGCACGTGGCGAAGTTGGTGGCATAACACCCTACTTGTTTTTCAAGCGCACTGATTTGTGATAAGTTGCTTGGGGGGTTCGGATATTGGAAGGTGTATTAACTGCGTTCTGGGCCCAGAGTATTAAGGCAGTCGAGAAGATTGTGAAAGACATAGGCCGTTCCGAAAAGACTGGGTACGAGATAGAGCGGAGGATTGAGGGTCCGTGGTTGAATGAGTACGAGGCTGTTATCGACCTGCCGAACCTTGCTGATCTCAAATGAGTCATCAGTGCCCTTTTCGCGAGACATAGCTTTCTCAAGGTCAAATTGCGCCATCAGATAGGTTGCCAATGTATGGAACCTTTGGTGCTAGTTTACGGGGCTATTTCAGCCCAAAATGCCAAATATGTGCCACTATTGACCATTCGCGAAATCCAATATTCGGCAAAATTGCTGAATCGATTAAAAATCAAAGATTTTCAACTAGCACCATTGGTTGGTTAGTATACCTATCAACTCTGGGCGCGTTTTCGACGCGCGCAACCCTTCTCAATCTACCCCTACTGGGCGCGTTTCTCACACGCGAGTGGGCGCGTTTTCGCTTGACAAACACAGATGAATACCCTCACTCGCTCGATCACAACATTTCTGTCGCTGCACGTACTACTGATTATCGTCTTGACCGGCTGTACGACAATCACCATAATGGATTCGAGCTAGTGAGTCGTGTCGGTTGAGAACGTGCCTGGGATACACGAATTATGGAGACGGAGCGTGTGCTCCAATTGCCTTGCCCGATTGATTTATGATAGAGTTAATTAGGCTTGCATATGTTTGGTGACTCATGACGCGGCGCGATGACCAATAGTAATCCGATCACGAGTGGCATCGTCTCTTTTCATCATGCAAATTTAGCCAACTGGACACATGTTAAATCAACGGATAGAGCCGTGATGACCCCAAAATTTGCGCCCTTTTACCAGGTGGCCCAGCAGTCGCAAATGGAGCGACTCAGGTTGTCGCCTGTCATGGCGCTGTGTATCTTCTGGAAGAGGTAACCTTGAGCATCGGATTACGAGTTATCGGAGAATGGTTCGCGTCGAGTGGTGCGGCCCATTTTACGCCTGATGTTTTGACGCAGTCGATTGCCGCATTTCGATCCCCTGCGTACATTGTACGTAACGGAACGACTGGCGTTGTCGGCGTCGGCATGGGTGGCGAGTTTCGCATGTTGTCAGGCGCTAGCGGCGACACTGCGCAAACGTTCAACTTCCCGTGCCTGGCTGTGCTACCCGCGCTCTATCCCGAGTGGCTTGGCGACCGCGCCTTTCTTGAAGCGCACGGCTTACGTTTTCCCTACGTCGCCGGTGCGATGGCGCGTGGTATTACATCGGAGGCGCTCGTCATCGAAATGGCCGGCGCTGGCATGCTTGGTTTTTTCGGCGCCGGTGGACTCAGCCCCGCACGTGTCGAACAAGCACTGGTCACATTGCAGGAGACACTCGGTACAACGCGCCCATGGGGCTGCAATCTCATTCATTCACCTAACGACCCGCAGTTGGAGAGCCGCGTTGTTTCACTTCTCCTAAACTATGATGTGCGTCGCCTCGAGGCTTCAGCCTTCATGGCCCTGACGCCAGCCGTTGTGCGCTACGCGTTCCGCGGCGTCAAGAGTGACGCCATAGGACAGATTCAGCGACCAAACCACGTATTCGCTAAGATTTCGAGACCTGAGGTCGCCCAGCACTTCATGTCGCCGCCACCGCAGGCCATCCTTGATGCCCTGGTTCAGACCGGCGACCTGACAGAAGAGGAAGTTGCGTTGGCCCAACGCCTGCCTGTGGCCGAGGATATCACCGTCGAATCCGATTCTGGCGGGCACACCGACAACCGGCCTCTCGGTTCGCTCTTTCCGACCTTATCCCAACTGCGCGACGACCTGGTGGCGCGTTACGACTATGCGCGCCCGATCCGCCTCGGCGCCGCCGGCGGTCTCGGTACGCCACAATCGGTGGCGGCCGCCTTTGCGTTGGGCGCTGCCTATGTACTCACCGGCTCGGTCAACCAGAGTTGCCGTGAGGCCGGCGTCTCTGACGATGCCAAGGCATTGTTGGCACAAGCCGAACTGGCTGACATGACTATGGCGCCTTCGGCCGACATGTTCGAACTGGGTGTCAAGGTGCAGGTTCTCAAGCGTGGCACCCTGTTTGCCTCACGCGCAGCTACCCTCTACAACCTCTACACCCGCTTCCCCTCGCTCGACGCCATTCCTGCCGACGATCTGGCGCGCATAGAGAAACAGCTTTTCCGCCAGTCTGTCGGCGAGATGTGGGACGACACCTGCAAGTTCTTCGCAGTACACGGCCCGCACGAAATCGAACGAGCCGAACGCGACCCCAAGCACAAGATGGCGCTTGTTTTTCGTTCCTATCTGGGACGCTCCAGCCGCTGGCCCATCGATGGCGACAGCGATCGGCGCCTCGACTACCAGATATGGTGCGGGCCGGCCATGGGTGCATTCAATGCCTGGGTCAAGGGTTCCTTCCTGGAAAATCCAAAAAACCGCACAGTCGTCCAGGTGGCGCTCAATTTGCTCGAGGGAGCCGCTTGTGCCACCCGTGCCGCACAATTACGCAGCTACGGCGTGCCGGTTCCAGCCGCTGCGTTCGCCTTTCGACCGCGACTATTGCAGTAGATCAAGGTTTTCGATCCAGGCGTTGCGGCTACTTTACATGAAACCGCCAAGCGAAAACGAAACCATTGGCCTATCACCATCCGGCATCGTCGTCGCGACGCAATGGATGTATGTTCGTTCTACAAGGAAAACAACATTCGATGAGTAATCAAAAAGAGCACCATGAATCTGTCACCCCAGCCATTGCAGTCGTCGGTGTCGGTGCGCTGTTTCCAGGCTCCACTGACGTACGTGGCTTCTGGCGAAATATTATCGAAGGCCGGGATCAGATCAAAGAAATTCCCCAAAACTACTGGTTGATTGAAGATTACTACGACCCCGACCCCACAGCCCCAGACAAAACCCATGGCAAACGTGGCGCTTTTTTGGATGAAGTGCCTTTCGATGCCATGGCCTATGGCGTTCCGCCCACTGTCGTTCAACAGACTGACACCAGTCAGTTGCTCGGTCTGATCGTCGCCCAGCAGGTGTTGGAAGATGCGTCAGGCGGCGATTTTCAACATATCGAAAAGAGCCGTATCAGTGTGATCCTGGGCGCCGTCGGCGCCACGGAACTGGTTATCGACCTGGGGTCGCGACTGCAACGCCCGATCTGGCTGAACGCCTTGCGCGCCAATGGGATCCCCGAAGATGAGGCGCAGGTTATCTGCGATCACATTGCCGACTCCTACGTGCCGTGGACCGAGGCCTCCTTCCCTGGTCTGCTCGGCAACGTTATTGCCGGGCGCATTGCCAATAATTTCGACCTGGGCGGAACAAACTGCGTCGTCGACGCCGCCTGCGCCAGTTCGTTTTCGGCGCTCTCCATGGGCATGGGCGAGCTTTATATGCGTCAGGCCGATATGGTAATCGTCGGCGGCGCGGACACACTCAACAACATCCTCATGTATATGTGCTTCAGCAAAACGCCAGCCCTGTCGACCAGTGGCGACTGCCGACCTTTCTCTGACCAGGCTGACGGCACCATGCTGGGCGAGGGATTGGGTATGCTGGCGTTGCGCCGCTTGGAGGACGCCGAGGGCGACGGCGACCGCATCTATGCTGTGATCCGCGGTCTGGGCGCCAGTTCCGACGGCAAGGGCACTGCGGTCTATGCCCCCAAAGCCTCCGGCCAGGCACAGGCGCTGCGCCGCGCTTACGCTGTCGCCGGCTACTCGCCACGCACCGTGGAATTGCTCGAAGCGCACGGCACTGCCACCAAAGCCGGTGACGTCGCCGAATTCACCGGCGCCAGCAGCGTCTTTGCCGAAGCCGACCCGGACGGCAAACAATGGTGCGCAATCGGTTCTATCAAATCTCAGATCGGACACACCAAGGGCGCGGCCGGCGCAGCCGCCTTGATCAAGGCTGTGCTGGCTCTGCATCACAAGGTGCTGCCGCCGACGATCAAAGTCGACCGCCCTAACCCGAATCTTGCCATCGACGAAAGCCCGTTTTACATCAACACTCAGACGCGACCGTGGATTCGCGATGTTAGCCACCCGCGCCGGGCGTCGGTCTCATCCTTTGGCTTTGGCGGTAGCAATTTTCACGTCACGCTGGAGGAGTACACCGGAAACACGGGCCATAAAGATGGGTTTCGCCCATCGCCGACCGAATTGTTCCTCGTCAGCGGTGCCAATGTCCAGGAAACTGTGGCGGGCGCCCAGCAACTGGCCGCAGAATTTGACAGTGATGACGGTTTCCAGTTTCTGGCCCGTTCGAGCCAGTTGGCATTTCAGACCAGCCATGGCCTGCGGATGGCCGTAGTCGCTAAAGATATGGGCGATCTGCGAACCAAGCTGGAGGCAGCCACCACGGCCATGGAGCGCGACCCGACCAGCACCCAACAAGCGCCGAGTGGCTGGTTCTTCTCTGGCGACGACGCATTGGGTCACGGCGGCAAACTGGCCTTCCTTTTTCCGGGACAGGGCAGCCAGTATGTTGGCATGGGCGCCGACCTGGCGCTTGCCTTTGATAAGAACCGGGCTGTCTGGGATGAAGCGGCCAACCTGGAGTTTGGACAGGGGGGGTGTCTGCACGAGATCGTATTTCCCCAGCCGGTTTTCAGCGACGATGGCCGTGCTGTCCAGGAGGCTCGCCTGCGCGCAACGGAATGGGCGCAGCCATCTATCGGCGCCGCCAGCTTGAGCCTGCTGGCGCTGTTGTCTCAGCTGGGGATCACGCCGGATGTCGTCGCTGGTCACAGCTTTGGCGAAGTGACAGCGTTGCACTGCGCTGGTGTGTTCGATCGCAAAGTCTTCTTGGCTGTGGCGCGCAAGCGCGGCGAATTGATGGCCGAGGCTGCCACCCTGTACCCCGGCGCTATGGCCGCAATTTTCCACAACGCCGAGGCAGTGGCGTCGATGCTCGCAGATTGGAAAACAGGCGTGGTGATTGCCAACCATAACAGCCCCGATCAGGTGGTTATTTCCGGCAGCGAAAGCGCAATCCAGGCGACAGAAGAGAAGTTGCGCCAGGCTGCGATCCGCTTCCAACGACTGCCGGTCTCGACCGCTTTCCATTCGGCCATAGTAAGTCCTGCCGCAGCACCATTTCGCAGCTTCCTGGACGAAGTGCCTGTCGGCAAACCGCTGATTCCGGTTTACGCCAACAGCATGGCCGCGGCCTATTCAAACATGCCAGACGCCATCCGCGAGACACTTGCCGGCCAGATAGCCGAGCCGGTGCGTTTTGCCGAACAGATCGAGACCATGTACGCCGCCGGCGTTCGCACCTTTGTCGAGGTCGGACCCGGCGCCGTGTTGACCAGCTTGGTAAAGAGTTGCTTGAAAGACCGGCCGTATCAAGCTGTTGCCCTGGATCGCAAGGGCCAGCATGGGCTGACCAGCCTTTGGCAGGGCCTGGCTCAACTCGCCGTCGCCGCTGTGCCGTTGGCCTTGGAACAGTTGTGGGAAGGCGTTGCTTATGGAGACGACCCATGCAGGCGCAGCACACCCAAACTCGCCGTCAATATCAGCGGGGTGAATTACGCGAAACCGTATCCCCCTGCTGGCGGTGCGGCTGGACTCGCCGCACCCAACCCCCCACGCAATGGAAAGCATCCAGCGGTGAACAACCAACAAGCCACGGCAGATAAGATGAACAGAGCCAACAACCGATCAACCAACAACACTCCGACAGCAGCAGATGCATCATCTGAGCCACATATAACACAGCCTGTTGCGCCTGCCCTGGCGTCGCTTACACCGCCAGTACCGCAACAACCGGCACCATCC
The DNA here is from genome assembly GCA_003353825.1 of Chloroflexota bacterium. Next base: position 844 of record PIVW01000200.1, on the reverse strand, counting down.
ATCGCCCCATCTGCGTCGACAGCCCCACCGAAAGCTGCTCCCCCCCAGGTTCAAGCCCCCGTCCAGCCTGTATCGCGGTATCCAGCGCCAGTGCATCCAGCAAAAGCGGAAGTTGCTTCAACTTCGGCGGCCCCGGCTACCAACGCCAGTCAATCACTAGCCTGGGCCAATGCCGTGCAGACGCTTCAGCAGCAGACCGCCGATGCACATATGGCCTTTCTCCAGGTAGCCGAACAATCGATGCGCAGCCTGGAAGCCATGTTGTCGCTTGCTGCCGCAACACACGGTGTGAGTCCTGGCCCAGCGCTGATTGCACCGGCTGCAGCCGAACAGCCATCGGCTACTGCTAGCGGGAACTCTTCCACCGCCTATTCTGCACCCATCCCCGGGCATACTGTGGAAGAACAATCCGGCCCGACACTTTCCGAGGCGCCAGTCGATCCACCAGTGATGACGTTCAGTTCAGACCAAGCGAATGCCGTTGCAGCACAACGTACACCACGAACCACTGATCGTGGAGCTTCACGCCCGTTACAGGATCCGCAATTAGCAACTGATAATTCTCCCTCCGCTCCTCCAGCCCATGATCTACACGCCGTGCTGATGGCCGTCGTCAGCGAAAAGACCGGCTATCCCAGCGAAATGCTCGAACCGGGTATGGCGTTGGACACTGATCTGGGCATCGACTCGATCAAACGAGTTGAGATCCTGGCCGCCATGCGCGAGCGCGTGCCGGCCCTGCCCGAGTTCGACACCGGTGTCATGGCCGGCCTGCGCACTCTCGGCGAGATCGTCGCCTACATGGACGGCCGGTTGGATCAGGCGCCGATAGCTGTACCGCAAC
>PIVW01000742.1 GCA_003353825.1 Chloroflexota bacterium | reverse complement strand
GGCGCCAGGCACTGGATATGAGTAATGGTTCGTTCTGAGCCATTCGGCGGCATCTGAACAACAGTTGCGTTTTGATGCCAAAGTGCCTGGTCGTCTTGGTAAATCAGATCACTCTTGGATGAAACCACATATTTACTGCTCAAGAGCGAACTCCCGCGATCAAGGTATCGACTCAGTGGTGATTGCGAGAACGTAACGGTGACCTTCTTATTGCCTAAAACCGTTCGGCGGGTTGATTTTAAAGCTCGATCCTGTCCAGCCTTGTCTGTGACAGCTGTCATTCCCGACACAGCGGCAACTGCGACCTTTCCTGTTCGCTTTGTCAACTGTTTGGCGGCCATTAGATGCATAAGTCGTTTCTTGGCATCTGGGTGCAGGGAAAATGCAGCCCCAGCCCCGATAACCGGTGTCGGGTATTCGCCATCACGCTGCATAATCGATGCCCCCACTGCACTCCCCTCAACCCGAACAGAGGAGGCTAGAGCGATCATGACCGGGATGGCGGTATTAATAACCCCGGTGGACGGCCGGTCAACCGTTCTGATGACCGGGTTCGAGATAGGGGCAACGGCTCGACCTGTAGTCAGAGTTATGGCATCAACGGCTGTGGTGATAGGAGTGGTGATACGAGCAATGACGTTGCCTGCCTTACTGCTCAACAAAGATATGCCAGCTGCTGCCGAGGCCGCCTGGCATTTTAGAGAATTTCGCTCACATGACATCAAGACAACCTCTTTTTCAATATCCCTTGTAAAGCACCCCGCATTTTGGGTGCTTGCCCCTGACGAGGCACTACGGCCTCAATGGTGATATCCGGACCACCAGAGTTGGTATAGTGGACATCGCCCAATCGTCCGGCCAGAATATAGGCTTCACGACCTCCTTTGCCTGAACCTGCGTGCCGGACTGTACCGCCTGTGTTCCCGCCCGGTGGCGAACCAATCACTCGCTTCAGTTCAGCTTGGTTACATTGTCCGCTGCCAAACAGGGCAGACAGTGTAGGAGATGCCTCAAGATCGTATCGCTGAGGCGAATATCCTCGTCCGGATGCCTGTCGCTGTCTCTGGTGAGCGGCCTCGAGTTTAGCCTTACCCCCAGCACTGGGACCAAAAGCAGGCGGGGTATTGCCCCAGAGGATGCTTGACTGAATCATGACGTGCTTCAGGCTAGACACACTGGGTTGCAACGAGGCCAATTCGCTCACCTGACCGGCGAATCCCTTTATATGCTTGGGTTCGTAATCTTTGCGACCCAGAATGATGCCAGCCGCCTCGCGCTCTGACAGAGGGCGATTGAAGTAGTAATGAGTGGCCGGGAGATTCATGCTTTGCAGATGGGTGATGGTCCGGGTTTGCTGCGATTGACCAAGCGCGGCCACAATCGTACCCAGGTGCCAACTCTTGCCTCCGACCTCCATCATCTGGCCGCTGCTGACCTCAACCGATGTGCGCGGCCAGCGCATAATATCCCGGACATTCAGCGCAGTAGTCGCCCTGGATCGCCAGATATGTACGGGTGGTGTTCTATGGTCGAAGAATGTTTCTGTCCGAATCGCCTCATCTGACGGCCGGCTCAAGCGGGCCAGGCCGGTCCCGACTCCGGTTGACAGCGTCCGGCCCAACTGAAGTGCGGTGATTGAGTTCAAGACTTTGAGGCGCGTCTGGTTATTGGACACTAAGGCAGCTACAGCGGCCACAGGGGTCAAGGTATCGATGGTTTGAGGCAGTTCAAATCTGTCGACGGTATTGACGATCGCGGCAGAGGTCTGCCCAACTCGCCGATTCGCGTTATCAATCGACTGCCCGACTCTGGTACGGGTCTGCACGGCTGCGTTCTGTACTCTCTGCGTAGCGGCAGCGGCTGTTTGAGTGATTGCGGCCGTGGCCTGACTACTGAGAGTACTGACACCAGCTTTTACACCAGCAGTGCTAGATAATTTTGTTGAGTTGCGATTGCAAGACATATAACTGTTCCTACTAACGTTTTTTACCTACGATTGCACCCAAACTCCGGTAATAGTATCATTAAAATTCACCAACTTCTTGCCCCGTTTGCGTCGATCAACCAGGGGCAAATCGGTCAATATCAGGCGATAGCGCTTCCCTCCCCCAGATAACACGTCACAATATTTGGCCCCTTCCAACGCCGCATCTGCCGCAACCACCTTACCAGTGGTCGGGACGATCTCCAGGCTCTGTACACCCTGCCCGCCCCGACCCTGGAGGGGAAAATCGACCAGCTTCACCCGCTTGATAAACCCTGTCTGGCTGACAATAACAACTTGAGCCTTATTATCCGGTTCAATAACCGTTCCGGCCACGAGGCTGTCGCCTTTCCGTAATTTGATCCCAATCACGCCCCGGGCTGAGGTGGATCATCGATCGTGGCGT
>PIVW01001516.1 GCA_003353825.1 Chloroflexota bacterium | reverse complement strand
CAAGTGTTCACTTGCTGTTGGATCACGCCCCATGCCTCACCTGCAGCAACCATCAGAGCGGCTGTTGGAGGATCGGTGGGTGCGGTTGCGTCGATTGTTACCAGTGTGAACTGGGGGATTGCCACGGTGCAAGGCACGTAGGCTGTTTCGGCGAAACGGATGTACTGTTTGCCGTATACGGGAGTTGCCATTTTATACTCCTAGATCAGAGATAATTGAGGTTTGTAGGCCCTCTATGAGGGTTTAACGTAGTTGTTGATTGAACTATATGTTGTTAGGGTTTTACCCTTATCGATACTCAATAAAGCATCGGCAGTTGTCGAGACATCTGCATTGTTGACCGGGAGGAGGAAGAGCCCCAATAGCCATCCATCCTTGAGAATCGTAACTGAGGCAATCTGCGCAACATTTTTTGTCTTGCTGAGACCGCCGCCGCATTTCTTTGAAACCGGTTCTCCGTTTCAATCCCATCTCACCGTAGGCATGCCAACCATAAATAGGGGTGACAAGGTACCGAGAAGTATGGGACTCCACACCATTCCATGAGGCTGGGATGGAGGCGCCTACGACTTCGCCGTTC
>PIVW01001515.1 GCA_003353825.1 Chloroflexota bacterium | reverse complement strand
GCGACAACGACTATGCCATGATCACCGATAGCGCCCTCATGATACAGGTGGACGAAGCGGATACCATGTATATACACGCAGATACACTGAGAACCTTGCGGGCTCTCGCCCCGGAGGACCAACGTTTTCGGCAGTTTGTTCGCTACGGCCAATTTAAAGCCACCGTGGCCCCCGATGGCACGATGAAAGTGTATGATATGTTACATCCGAAGAGCGGCATCGGCGAACATACGGAGGTGTCCGCCGAAAGGCCCGAGGTGGTCTCTGCCATTCGAACCTATCTTGATAATCACGAGGTAACGCAACGATACCTTACTATAGAGAGTAGATAAAATGAGAAGCTGTATTATGTTAGAAAATTGGTTTGTTGGTGTGCTGCTACTTGTGTCGGTTCAAGTGGGAGTCTCCACAGCAGATGATCGCCCGAACATCATCCTGGTAATGTCTGACGACCAGGGCTGGGGCGATGTGGCCTATAATGGCAACACTATTGTGCAGACCCCTCATCTTGACACCATGGCCGCACAGGGGGGGCGTTTAGATCGGCTTTACGCGGCCGCTCCCGTCTGTTCGCCGACAC
>PIVW01001514.1 GCA_003353825.1 Chloroflexota bacterium | reverse complement strand
GTTCAGGAAATATGGGCAGAGAGATCACCTCACTGCAACTCTGCTCAGTGATGGGCAGTTTATCATGGCCGGGTAGTTTATCATAGGCAGGCTGAAGGTGTATCGGTACAGGGTAGTGAATCGCAGCGCCGATGCCCCTTTCTTCTAGATACGACAACAACTCCTCACGTTTTTTCGAACGTATCACGTACAGATGATACACGTGGGTTGAATTGTCTCGCTTGTGTGGTAATACGTGACCGTGATTGGCAAGCTCACTGTCATACAGCTGCGCCAGGGACGCTCGTTTGGCATTGTCCTGGTCGAGATGTGTTAGTTTGACCCGCAGGATGGCCGCCTGTATTTCGTCGAGCCTTGTATTCCAACCAGCAACTTGGCTGCTGTATCGCTCAGCCCAGCCGTACTGCCGCAACATCATTGCCTTGTCGGCCAGTGTCTTGTCGGCAGTCACAACCATGCCACCATCGCCGAGTGCGCCAAGATTCTTGGTCGGATAAAAACTGAAACAGGCCATGTCACCCCATGAACCGACACGCTTGTTCCTGTACATCGCGCCGTGTGCCTGGGCACAATCTTCAACC
>PIVW01001513.1 GCA_003353825.1 Chloroflexota bacterium | reverse complement strand
ACCGAAGGCCGGGGAGGTACCAGCGTCCATCGTTAACGGTAAAAATCCCGCTATGGTGGTCAGCACGCCGAATGTGGCAGGCATGGCAACGCGTTTAACCCCGCGGATGACATTATCAAGACTCTGACCATTTTCTTCGCACTCTTCATGGGCACTCTCGCCCATGACGATGGCGTCATCGACCACGATACCCAATACTAAGATAAAGGCGAACAGGCTGATGACGTTAACGGTGACATCTATCATGGCCATAGGCATAAACAGCAAGGCGCCCAAGAAACAGACCGGTAGTCCCATCATCACCCAGAATGCGAGACGGACGCGCAGAAATAGTGCGAGCATCAGGAATACCAATACCGCTCCGGTTTTCATGCTATCTAACATCAAGTCCAGACGGCCTTCGAGATAGTAGGTCATGTCGACCCAGGTCTCGAGTTTAAGCCCTTCAGGCAATACTTCCTGTTTCTTGGCGACATAGGCTTTCACCACATCGGCGACATCGGTCATGCTTTGATCGTTAGCGGCACCAATAAAGAAGGTGACTGAGTTTTTACCGTTAAACTTAGAGTATTGGATCCCCTC
>PIVW01000199.1 GCA_003353825.1 Chloroflexota bacterium | reverse complement strand
CTCGCAAAACCTGTGCTGAGCATTGCCGAAGTATCAGCTTCGGCACACGCACTCAGCAGGGTAGCAGCGCCTTTACTTTGTTGGCTAGCGCCATAGACACATGTCGTCAACGCCGTGTTTCACCTTGGCCGTACATCGCAGAGGTGATTGCTGAACGTCGCAAGGGAAACGCTCCCCCTCCAATTCCGCTACCTGCTGCTTGAGGACTAGCTGATTCGCAGGGGGGAGTGAACGGTTACTGTCAAGTAAGCTGGTCGCAGGTACGAGTGCGGTTGCAGACATGGTATGGTAATTAGGTGAGGAAGTGATCACCTTCTCACCAAGTCACCATGTCACCATGTCACGAGGTACGAGAAAGGCTAATTCGGGCGAGTTCAGGTATAATGTAAGGGATTCCACACTTAGGTAGGATGCCCTCGGATGAATACACAGTTTACTTCTTCCGAAATCTATATCATAATTGTTTACTTTGTGTATGGGCTGGCGTTTTTCTCACTGGGATTGGCGTTGGTGACCACCTGTAGGAGAAGGTCAACGCCGTTCCGTTTTCTATCGGCTATCGCTCCCTTAGCGGCTTTTGGCCTGCTGCACGCTGCTCACGAGTGGATAGAGATGCTGCAGGCGATAGCGATTGCCGGTGATGAGACGTACACCCCCACCCTGACACTGGAAATCATCCGGGTGTCTTTGTTGGTTGCCTCCTTTCTCTGTCTGCTCGCCTTTGGCATGTATTTAGTAAGCCCCGAGCCCACGATATGGCGCCGGCTGCTGCGACCACTGGCTGCCATGTTGTTACTGTGGCTGGCTGCAACGGTTATTGCCACACTCATTCTCGATACGGAAGCGCTGGAGACGATTGCAATGGCGGATGTACTATCCCGCTATAGCCTGGCGATCCCTGCGGCAGGGGTCGGTGTGTGGGCTTTAATGCGGCAGCAGCGGGTTTTTCGCGAACATGATATGCCGCAGTTTGGACTGTATCTGGTCTGGGCAGCGACCGCTCTATTGCTCTATGGCGCAATCGGCCAGCTTTTTGTAAGAGAGACGGGGCTTTTTCCCTCTACGCTGCTGAACAACGGGCAATTTTTGCAGTGGTTTGGCTTCCCTGTGCAACTGTTTCGGGGACTCTTAGCTCTCGTCCTGGCCTATTTCCTGATTCGCGCTCTCGATGCCTTCGAATTCGAATCCAGACGACGGCTCGACGAAGCGAACAAGACCATCGTAGATACGCAACAGGCCCAAATTGAATTGGAACGGCGTAATCGTGTGGAGATGGAACGCCTGAACGACGAATTACGGGGAACGACCCACGAACTGGCATTGCTCCTGGATTTGTCAAACCTTTTAGCTTCACCGTTATCGCTCGACGATCGTCTGCACCAATTACTTGACAAGCTGGTTCGCGAGCTGACATTCTGTGACAGTGTGGTGATCACCCTGACCGAGCCCATCTGGGAGAAACTAACGGTGGCGGCGGCGATAGGTTTTATGTTTGCAGAGGACGAACAACCTTGTGCGATGTACGAGGAGGCCATCGAACTGGGGAACCAATGCGTACAAACTGCCACCGCACTCTGTCGCCATACCGATAACCTTATCATCGAGTTTGATCCTGAAACAGCCCTGGACGAACGGGAATGCCAGGCGCACGACAGCCCTATGACAATCCTCGCCCTGCCTCTTATGGTTGAGGATCGGGTTATCGGCAGTCTGGTTATCGGCCGGCAGAATCTAATCTTTCTGACCGAGATGTCTTTGACAGAGTTCAAGCTCATCCTGGGTGTTTCGCAGGGATTAGGCCTATCGCTGGAGTATGCGCGCTTGATCGATGAAGCAGAGGATCGCAAAAATGTGCTGGCCAAGTTATTGCATCAGGCTGTCGGAGCACAGGAGGCAGAGCGTCAACGTATCGCCCGGGAACTGCACGATGCCACAGGCCAATCATTGACGGCTATCTCCCTGGGCTTGCGTGGCATCGAGACTGCCCTGACGCAGGAATCCAGCGCCATAGTGAAAGATGTTCATGATATCGGCGGTATGAGCACACAGGCCTTAGGAGAACTCAGGCAGATCATCGCCGATCTCCGCCCCACACATCTCGATGATCTCGGGCTCGCTCCTGCTGTCCGCTGGTATCTCAAGGACTATGAGAGTCGCCGCTCGATTCATGCAGTTTTGAACGTACACGGGGAGCAAATGCGTTTGCCACCAGAATACGAGACGGTTTTGTTTCGTATTATCCAAGAGGCAATGACCAATGTCACCAAGCATGCCGAGGCCACAGAGGTGCTGGTCACACTAGAGATGGCGCCATCCCAGGTAACGCTCTCTGTTAAGGACAATGGTAAAGGATTCGATATAGGTTTAGTACTAGAGCGCAAACAGACTTATCAGGGCTGGGGATTATTGGGCATGTATGAACGGGCAGCGCTGTTGGGTGGGCAGGTAGCCATTCAATCGGCAGCAGAAACCGGTACATGCGTCGAGGTAACCGTGCCTTTGCAGATGGAGAGTTGAATGCCGCAGAAGATAAGATTGCTACTGGTCGATGACCATGAAATCGTACGAACCGGGTTACGTATGCTCTTTCAGGCTGAACCAGATATGGAGATCGCCGGTGAGGTTGGCAGCGGTGACGAGGCTATCGTCGCTGTAGAGAGTTTATCACCCGATGTTGTGATCATGGATGTAGCCATGCCCGGTATGAGTGGCATCGAAGCGACACGTCGTATCAAAAAGGCCAGCCCCCAAACTGTGGTGCTGGCCCTGACGATGTACGAAGACGAACAGTATTTCTTTGAGATGTTACGGGCAGGCGCCTCTGGTTATGTCCCCAAACGTGCGGCTGCAGACGATCTAGTCTCTGCCATTCGCGTGGTTAGTCAGGGCAATGTGTTTCTATACCCACCCTTGGCCAGACTATTGGTAGCTGACTATCTGCAGCGCGATGACACAGGTCGCTCACGCGGCGAACAGATACTGACGCCGCGCGAGCAAGAAGTGTTAACCCACATCGCCGAAGGGCATACCAGCCGAGAGATCGCCGAGATGCTGGTGATAAGTGTCAAGACAGTGGACAGGCATCGAGAAAACATCATGAACAAGCTCGATTTACACAATCGCGCAGTACTTGTGAAATACGCTATTGAGAAAGGGCTTATTTCGATAGAACAGAGCTGATGTCTATGTGCAAAAACACTCCAGGTAGAGTTATCTGGCGGGCGATAGAATCAGAGTTATCACCAAAGAGCTGGCGACCAACAGAAAACCGATTGTGAATGTCAGCCAAGGAGCATACGATCTGAGATCTGCGTGGAGGTGTTTAATATTAGGCTAGTGGTAGACTGTTGCAGGAGGTTTCGGCGGGAGCTCGTGCTCGGAATAGCTATTTGGAAACAGTTCGCAGTGAAGGCACATCGAGGGTATCTCCCCCTCAGCGTGGCGACGAGCCAGCCAGCAGGGCGAATCCGCGTGCTGAAAGGCAGGGCACTGCTCCTGCATGGATTGATCACAATCCTTGACGTCCCAACAGGGCTTGCCATAAGAATCCATCATGATTGCTTGAGGTACATAACCAGGTGCAAAGGGAAGGGCCGGGCCGGGTTGCATGCTCTTATCCTCCTGTGATTGTCGTTCCTCGCGCTCGGCTCTTAACTCCACCTCCCATTTTTGGTCCAAGCGGCGGAGGACGTATCCGATTCCTATCATAAGCAGGAGGGGCACGCCGAATCGCAGGATGAATAGGGCAACGATTGTCACGATTTCAGGGATTGGCATCATGTTCATCCGCAAAGACGGGCAAATACTTGGCCGCCAGGGCAAAAGCGATCACGCCAAAGCCCACGAGTGTGGCTGTTACCGTGAGTTCCATCCACGAAGGTAGATAGCGAACCCCGGCATAGGTCCACATGCCAACGGTGGCAATATTGAGGCGGTTGAGCACGATACCAAAGAGGACGATCATCATCGCACCCAGGAAAAGCACGCTCGGCTTATGCCGCAATCTGGCGTTTGCGAACATGAGCATAGGCACGATCACACCCAGACCGATCTCCAGCCAGAAGGCGGCTGCCTGAATATTTGGACAGAACAGCAAGGGCAACGCCTGGCGAGAAGCTAAATCCGAGACCTTGGCCACCAGATAAATAGCCAGGACAATGGCTGCCCATTTCGCCAGATCTGCCAAGAGATCGAGCTCCAAACCGCGTCCCGTGGCCCGCGAACTCAAGGTGGATTCTACGATAGTCATGGCCAGACCCACAGCAACAGCCGACAGCCAGAAGAAAATGGGCAAGTAGATTGAGTACCAGAGGGGGTAGAGCTTTGAAGGCACTAGCACCCAGAGTGAGCCCAGCGATGACTGGTGAAGCGTAGAGAGGATCACACCGAGGATGACAAAGACAATGGCGACCCGTTTGAGTAAGCGGTGTAGGGAGACCGTGGGTAAACGGCTGCTGATCCTCTCGAATTTATTCACCCTTTCCAGAATCACCGGCGAGAATTCGATAAGTAGTACGGTGGTATAGAGGGCGACACACATGCCCACTTCCCACATCACCGAATGGTGCTGCCAGTGCACGAGGGGACGCCAGATGTTATAAGGACGGCCAAGGTCGATGATCAGCCCACAGACTACTAGAAGATAGCCTAAAAAGCCTGTTAGAATGGCAGGTCGAACTAAAGGTTCAAAACGTTTTTTGTTGAAGATGTGAGCGGTGGCTGCGATCACGAATGCACCTGCCGCCAGGGCAACGCCACCCATGACATCAAAGCCGATCCATATGCCCCATGGAAAGCTATCGCTGAGGTTGCTAACAGGGCCGATACCAAAGACGAAGCGCAGGAGCATGATCAATGTGCCGGCACTGAGGGTGAGAAATATGAGAAGTGTGGCGATAGACTGCCACCGAATGGTTACCTGCGGGAACGTTATTGCTTGGGAGTCGGGATGTGCCGCGCTGGGACGACCTGCAATGCGAAATGCCAGATAGCGAGCGCTTACAAGAAAAATCGCGGGGATGGCTATGCTCAACATGAGAGCTCCCCAGAGAAGGGGTGATGTCAGCATGATGTGTCTAGTCCTCCAATTCCTCGTCGAGTTCTGCCGATTCGTGACGGTGAGTGTAGGCAGTAGTGCCAGTCAGAGCGATAGCTAGTCCGCCAATGACGAAAGGAAGTGTAGTCATAATCTTCTCTGTTTCCATGGAGGGGGCTGTCGCCGGTAGATCGGTGGGGAAACCGAGCTGGTCGAAGGGCACATCCGATAGGTAGAGTATCGAGGTCCCCCCCACCTCGTGCTCACCAAATACATGGTCAACGTAATGGTCAGGATGGGAATCAATCATGGCATGAGCTTGAGCCAGCAGCGATCTGCGAGTGCCAAAGCGTATCGCTCCGGTGGGGCAGGCATCTACGCAGGCCGGTTTTTGGCCCACGGCCAATCGTTCATTGCACAACCAACACTTGCGTATCTCTGGCCCCAGGCCATCGTTCCAATCGAATTGGGGTACGCCGAATGGGCAGGCGATCTGGCAATAGCGGCAGCCAAGGCAGCGGTTGGCGCGATAATCGACAGGCCCTGTTTCGGTTTTGTGCATGGCTGCTGCAGGACAGGCAGACACACAGGCTGCCTCCAGACAATGCATGCACTGGCGCTTGACATAGCGCATCTCTGTTTGACCCTCTGCTGTAACAATTTCACGATTGTCGATATAGCAGTAGGATTCGTTGTCAAGTGCATGCGGCGCTGTACCCTCGATCGGGAGACCGTTTGCCTGTTTACATGCCAATACACAGGCATCACATCCCTGGCAACGTGAGATATCGACCAATATGCCGACAGATTCATCGATGTTTTCGGCTCCGTCAGCTGAGGCAGCAAAGGGCATTTTTGTTAGCCAACAGATAGCGGCGGCAGCGGCGCCACCCGTTTTCAGAAACTGCCTTCGTGTTAGCCCTGTATCTTGAGGCGTGCTCATGATGCAGCCTCCTGCTTGCCACCAATGTAGCTAATGATGAGCACGACGACAATTCCCATTATGAGTCCGACGCCGATGCCCAGGCCCAGTAACATAAGTGCCAAAAATTGGTAGGAAGTATTCTGTTTGCGAGCAGATTCCAAACGCTCGCTCAGCTCACTGACTCGCTCCGTTTGAGATGCCATGTTCTTTTGAGACGCCAGCAAGTGGCTGTCTTGGGCCGCTATCATGGTGTTCTCGATTGGTTCGTGCAGTGAATCTGAATGGCAGTCCATGCACAAATGAGCGGGCATTGCCGTAAACGTGTGGGAGGGCGCATCTGCTTCTCCGGGCACAGACTGGTGGGGCTGTGACACATGGCAGTCGAGGCATGTCACGCCGGCCAGGTTGTGCGCTGTGCTTCCGCAGCCATCGCCAAATCCGTCGGTATGACACGTACAGCACAGTTGCTCGCTTTGCAGGCGTGTGGTCTGTGAATGTGTGACATGACAATTGATGCAGTTGACATCAGCTGTGGCGTGTCGGCTACTTTGCCATTGTTGGTGTGTGCTGACATGGCATTCCGAGCATTGCCCTGAATCTACGGTCAACTGCATAATACCTTCTGAAGGATGATCTTCGACATAGGTTCCGTGACAGTGTTCGCAGGCGATGCCATTATTGGCATGAGGAGATTGCTCCCAGGCGCTAGTTTCACCCCAATGACAGAGCGCACAGGGCTCGGCATCGTTGCCTTGCTGATCTGGTGGCGCCTCTGCCCGTGAGATAGTGGGAACCAGTAGTAAGATAAGCAGCCCAAAAAGTGCCAACAAACCTGTGATCCGCTTAGTTCTAAATTTAGTCCATGTGGGCGACATTATGATTTCTCCGACTGTGATAGGTGACCGTCCAAAAAATTACCTCCCGATTCTGTCATTGCTTCGGCACGACCTTCAGTCGTCCTTTGTAATGACAGACAGGAGAGCTTATTCTTGGCCGATTACTAAGATATCGCTTTGCAATCGTCAAGGGGTATCATGCGCAATTCGAGGCAGTATTTTGCACAGCAGGAACATAATCAGAATGGGAACGCCAAAACGCAGGAGTCCCGCGCTTGCTATCAAGAGGACGCCTTCAAAATCGATTATCATGTTGAATCTCCATTTTGGTAGTAGCAGTTGGACGACATTTCTTCTACCAACAGTCTGACAGTTATTCTCCCAGTTCTCAATTAGGCTTTTCCCCCATTTGCTCCCCCATTTTGCACATGGGTCGAACACCCCAGCGAATGCTGGGTATGGTGGTTTTTCCCCATGCGTCGCCAAAGCAATCACAGGTTGGCATCTACTTTGTGTAGTGAATCAGAAACGTATCCCAGGCGCGCACGTTATGCAGTTCCATAAACAGTTAATTATTGGTTATTCGATATTAAATATCTGACAGATGCTTTTCGAGAAGTAGCTTTTGCAGGCTAGTCTGCTCCCAACTCGTTTAGGACACACCACAAAAATAACTGGCAACAGGGCCAGATTAGCACATTTTTTGACATCAATTGGCCTCTGACAGTATCTTCTCGATATTCCAGGGCACTCGCTGAATGAATTCGGGCTCTGGGGGCTGGGTTCTACGAACCTACCCCGAACGTCCACCTTCGTGGACGGGTTGGTTCCCCCCAAGTTACTGAGAAGATACCTCTGACAGGTATTTTCACGGTACCGGGAAAAAACTTGTAACTTCGCTGCGGTCATCGTATGCTAAGGACTTAGAATTGAATAAAACTGGAAACCTAAAACCTACAGACCTGTACAAGTTTCGGTTCTTAAAAACCACTCGTTCCTAAGGGACGTCTAAAAATCACCTCCTGAACCTGTCATTGCCAGGGTCGACCATAGGTCGGACGACCGTCGGTTGTTTACCGAAGCAATCCCCAACGTTCATTTACACACGTACCTTGGGGATTGCTTCGGGACTGCGCCCACTCGCAATGACAGAGAGCTGAATACCGGAATGGCTAAATCTCCGCTACGTCACGCCCAAATAATCTCAACGGGACGATACCTTCCCAAACGGGTTGTCAGTAATGACGATCTAAACGTGATGCTGGGCGAGAATGTGGGCGATTGGCTGGTGAAGAATGTGGGCATCCAGAAACGGCGCGTCATGGCTGAGGATGAGACCACTTCAGATATGATTGTGGCTGCCGTTCTAGATGCTCTGGATCGTGCTGCCCTCGCTGCATCTGATCTCGACCTGATTATCGTTGCCACTGATACGCCCGACTATCTCAGCCCGGCCACTGCATCGGTTGTGCAAGCCAAGCTGGGCGCGATCAACGGGGGCGCCTTCGACGTCAACTGCGCTTGCGCCGCCTGGGTGACAGGTCTGGATATGTCCGCCCGCTATATCGCCACAGACAGCGATTACAATCACATCCTCGTGGCCGCTGGCTACGGCATGACCAAGTTTGTGGATTGGACCGACAAATACACTTGTACCCTTTTCGCCGATGGCGCCGCCGCCGCCCTCGTGGGGGCAGGAGAGAAGCCGGGATTTCTGGCAGGTAAACTGGTAGCCGAGGGTCAATATCACGATGCACTCGGCATCTACAGCGGCGGAACCTATCGCCCTGCCACCCCGGAAATTATCTCTGAATTCGGCAAGCCGCGCGTCGAATTCGTGCGCAAATTCCCCGCCACTTTCAATAGTGACAACTGGCCGCACCTTGTCAAGGAGGTTGTTCACAAGGCTGACCTCACACCCGACGAGATCGACTTCTATCTTTTCACCCAACTCAATCTTCGCACTATCGAACATGTGATGGCAACGTTAGGCCAACCCATGAGAAAAACCCATTGGATTATGGACAAATGGGGCTATCTTGGCTCGGCCTGTATCCCCGCAGCCCTGGATGACGCCATTGAGCAGGGCAAAGGTCCCCAGTCCGGTGATCATGTCCTCTTCTGCGCCACGGGTGGGGGCATGGCGATGGCGGCCGGGGTTTGGAGATGGGTTGGGGTGTGAAACAAAAATGTACATAGGCGACTACTTAGGCCGCAGAGAAATCTACGGCCCTGACAAACTGGCCATCATAGATGCCGGAAAGCAACCCGAACTGCGTTTAACCTATCGGCAAATGAACGAACGCGCCAATCGCCTGGCGAACTGGTTGCGCCATGAGGCCAGGGTCGAGAAGGGTGATCGGGTGGCCATTTTGGCCCGGGACGGCGTCGAGCATCTGGATACATTCTACGCCTGCGGAAAACTCGGCGCCATCCACACCGCCTTTAATTGGCGTCTGCACTGGCGTGAATTAGCGAGCCTGGTCGCACAAACCACGCCTAAAGTCCTCATTTACTCCGATGATTTCAAAGCAAGCGTCGATGCGCTCGAACAAGAAACACGCAACACGCAATACGCAACACCCCACGTCCTCCACCTCGATGGCAAAGGCATCGACAGGTCGCTCCTCTTCCAATCTATCCTCGACCAATCCCCCGCCCTTGCAGTCGTTTGTCAATCCCTTAGCGAAGAAGATATCGCCTGTCTGCTCTTCACCGGCGGTACCACCGGCCTGCCCAAAGGCGCCCAAATTAGCCACCGCATGATCGTGTGGAATGTGATGAACACCGTCATCCACGACCTCAGCCATGGCGATATCTATCTCAACGTCTTCCCTCTTTTCCACGCGGGCGGGTTGTTCGCCTATCTCTCATCCCAAATCATTTTCGGTAACACCACCCTTCTCACCCGCCAGTTTGACCCCACGCAGGTGCTGGAGTTGATCGAACGGGAACGTGTAACGGTCTTTGCCGCCGTGCCTACCATGTACCAGATGTTGACACTGCTATAAACTATGAAAATTCACACGTTGATAACACCTCAGATGAAAAGAAATCTAAACAATTAGGATATAATTATAA
>PIVW01001512.1 GCA_003353825.1 Chloroflexota bacterium | reverse complement strand
AGTCCCGGTGGCTCAAGGCGCATCCCGTAACTTACAGAGGTTTTAGCGGCGTGCGCCGACATCGGCACCAAAATCGCCGATGCTACGGCGGCTGCGACAAACAACTTCTTCATACCAGTCTCCCTATTGTTAAGACATTTTATAATATGACCGATAGCCGGGAAGATCCCCCAGACTATCTGCATGATATACCGCCCGGGCAATGGCCCTGGCGACACAATCCGCTGCGATAGCCCCAATCCTAGCCAGCGCAAGTGGTTCTGGTTGATCCAGTTTTCTCTTCTCCGTCGACAATGCAAAGATTGTATCCCCATCCATCGGCGTATGTACAGGCCGGATCGCACGGGCATATCCATCCTGCGACATGATCGCAACCCGCTGTGCCTGTGATTTGGTCAAGGCAACATTGGTCGCCACAACCCCCAGTGTTGTATTCTCGCCAAGCCGGCCACTGCTTATCGCCTCCAGCGACAGGTTTCCGGTAAACTCCGGAGCGCCGTAGCCACCGAACTCTCCATCCTGCTCAAATTCCCAGGCCCAGAAGTTATGGGTCTCTGGAATGATGACACTGCCGACAGATCG
>PIVW01000741.1 GCA_003353825.1 Chloroflexota bacterium | reverse complement strand
GCATCGCCTGAGGACCTCGAAACCATGTTCCAACTCATCCATCTCTACGTGACAGCACCACGCCAGGATCAGGATGCGTTCGACGTCTTCCAGAATCAGGAGCGCGCGTTCCGTGCCAATCTTGATCGCGACCCGAATGCCGCCTTGCAAGACGCCTACTTTCAAGCGTTATATGGCTCGACTGTTCGCCGTGGCGTTCTGCCGCTAGAGGCTATCGACACCCTCGATTACGAGAAGGGTCTGGAGTTGTACCAGGATCGTTTTTCCGATGTGGGTGATTTCGATTTCGTCTTCGTTGGCAGCCTTGATCCCGAGGAACTGGCGGCTTTGGCACAGACTTACCTGGGCACCCTACCTGCGAATGGCCGTGAAGAGACCTGGCAAGATGTTGCACCGAGCATCCCTGAAGAATCTGTCGAAACTGTGGTCTACAAAGGTGAAGGTGATCGCGCTACGGTGCGGATCACCTTTACCGGCCCCTTGGACCTGACAACCGAAAATCGCCGCAGACTGAGGGCGTTAGGGGGCGTTCTGAATATCATTCTGCGCGAAGAATTGCGCGAGGAATTGGCCGGTGTCTATTCTTCTCATGCCAGTGCGTCATTAAGTGAACTGCCGGAGTCACTATACTTTGTCTCTGTCTTTTTTAACACCGACCCCGGTCGTGTAGATGAATTGGTCGAAGCCACGCTCGAACAGGTCAGGTTGCTTCAAGCAGATGGCCCCAAGGAGATCGACGTCGAGAAAGTACACTCTCAACTGATCTCGAACCGGGAAGAGGCCTTGGAACAAAACGGTTTCTGGCTCTCCTTGCTCGAAGATTACGCGTTTTACGGAGACGAGGAATTACTGGATATCGCCTCTTTCGAGGAGCAAGTCCTGGCTGTTACGGCCGAAGATATTCAAGAAGCCGCCATCGAGTACCTGCGTGAGAACCAACTCGTAAAGGCGGTGCTTTACCCGGAGGCTTTGAATCCTGAGGCTGAGTAGCCAGCGCTATGCGATAGTCCGATCATTGGCGTCACAGACCTTTTGACATCATCCTCCGTTGTCGTTCATCTTATATGAATAGTTATGACGGAGGATGACGGAATCATGTGCGCCGACATATTGCCATCTACTCTATGTATTTCCCACCCTTTTAACTTACGTACAACCACCCCCCACACCCGTAAGCTCATTTTGCGGCGACCAAAGAGTTCGCATAGCAGCATCGATTAACATCTCGTAGCGGTACCAATTCATGCCGCTCACTTGCTGTCGTTGTAGTGCATTGAGCGTACCGTTAGCCACAAATTGAGCTACGTTGGCGCCGTTTGGCTGATTATAAGCAGTCGTGCCACTTTTTACATCGATAAAGCACTGGCCTAGCGGGTAGACGGTGCCTCCGCTGTTCCCTTGACCAAATACCACCGCGACGCTGGCAAAGGCGCTGTCGTCCGGTGACGAGGCCTGTATCGTACCATTGGTGCCCGTCGCCACATTGACGGTAAGAGATACCGACCAAACACCTGAGCCACCCGTGCCCACGTTCGGCCCTTGCAATGTCGTTGCCTGTTCGGCCAACACATAGCCGCCCTGGTCGACCGCGCGCACCACGACATTGCCTTCGAAGAGGTTGCCGCCGCTGCCGTTTGCCTGAAACATAGCAGGTAGAATCGCCCCGGGCAAGGGGTTGTCGATAGAGACGTAGGCTTGCCCCGGCGGTGGTGGTGGTGGGGGTGGAGGAGGGGGAGGAAGGATGCCCAGGCAGGGGATCACGATCACCGATCCCGCATAGAGATTCCACATGCCGTTGACATATTGTAGCTTGTGAATGGGTACGCCAAAGCGGTTGCTTATGGAATGCAAGGTGTCTCCATAAACCACATTGTAACGATCGCCGTGCACAGTCCCTTGCGCGTGTTGCGAGGGTCCCCGATCATAGACATTGTAGCAAACGTCGCTATGACCTCCACAGCGGGCGATGACCTGCAATTGCATTCCGGGATAAATATCGTTCGGATTCGGGCCAATGACACCCCGGTTCATATTGTAGATTTCATGCCATGTCGTGCAATGCTGGCGAGCGATACTGGCCAGACGGTCGCCTTGCTTGACAATGTATACCTGGGGATAACCCTGTGCAGCTTGTACTTCAGCAGGCGTCAGAACGACAATGCTCAATGACACGAAAATGGCAAGCGCCAGGATAAACAGGAGAGAATATCTTTTCATAGAGAACTCGACATTTGATGCTCTTGGGCTGATGAACGCAGGAAAACGTCTGCACGAAGCATGGATTACAACCACATAACAGATGACCCGTATCTTTTCAATATTCTGGGGCACTCGCCGAATGAATTCGGGCCCTGAGGGCGAGGTTCTACGAGCCTATGCCGAACGTCCACCTTCGTGGACGG
>PIVW01000198.1 GCA_003353825.1 Chloroflexota bacterium | reverse complement strand
GCCGTAACGAAATTGGCGAAGGTATTAAAATACAAGTTTGGATTCATTCCAGCAAGTCAACCGTCTCAACCAAGCGAATGAATTCAGCCCGATATCCTGTATCATCTTGGCCTTTCGACTCTTTCGCTAACTCCAAAACCTGGTCGTAGGTTGCGTCTCCTTTGAATTGCGAATCTCGTAACAGCAATCCAAATTCGGCAACAGCCGCAGAAAACTTGAAATCATCCGAGGTTTCGTCAAAAGCTACAGATTCATCCAGCAGGGGATGCACGATCAGAATGCTCTCATCTTCATCCGGGTGTTTATATCTCAATTTGACGTTCATCAACTCATTCGTCTGCTCGGCTTCATCCGTAATCTCTGTATCCTGGTATTTTAGCTCAGGCGTTGGCCGGGTTGCCTCGTCAGCATCTATCGGAATCAGTTCGTATAACGCGGTCACAGCATGTCCTGCCCCAAGTTCACCTGCATCTTTTGTATCATCGGCAAAATCTTCTTTCGCCAGTATCCGATTTTCGTATCCGATCAGCCGATAAGCTTTAACTTTGGCCGGATTGAATTCTATCTGTAACTTTACGTCTTTGGCAATGGTAAAGAGCGTTCCCGCTAGTTCGCTGACCAAGACTTTTTTTGCCTCGCGGATATTGTCAAGATAGGCATAGTTCCCATTACCTTTATCTGCTAACTGCTCCATTTTCGAGTCTTTATAATTACCGGTGCCAAATCCCAAAATCGTCAAGAATACGCCTTCCTCACGTTTTTGTTCGATCAGGCGCACGAGTTCCCCATCACTTGATGGTCCGACATTGAAATCACCATCTGTGGCCAGTATAACCCGATTGTTGCCCCCTTCTATAAAGTTATCATTGGCAATCTGATAGGCTAATTCGATACCTTGTCCGCCCGCGGTTGAGCCTCCAGCCTCCAGGTTTTCAATTGCCTGCAAAATGACGGCTTTGTTCTCACCAGAGGTCGCGGGCAATACCTGACCCGCAGCGCCTGCATAGACGACAATGGCGACCCTGTCATTCTCATCCAGCTGCTCCACCAACAACCTGAATCCCTGTTTTACCAAGGGCAGCTTGTTGGGTTGATTCATCGATCCAGAAACATCTAAGAGGAATACCAGATTACTATCGGGCAATTGTTCTTTAGGGATCTTCCGACCTTGCAGGCCAATATGGGCCAGTTGGTGCGCAGGATTCCAGGGAGCTTGTGAAAGTTCGGTGACTATGGAAAATGGATGTTCAGTTTCGGGCTGCGGGTAATCGTAGTTGAAATAATTGATGAATTCTTCGATCCGTACTGCATCCGGCGGTGGAAGTTCGGAGTTATTGATAAAGCGCCTGGCATTGCTGTATGAGGCAGTGTCTACATCGATGGAAAATGTGGACAGCGGATTGCTAAGGGCATCTAGGAATTCATTTTCGTAGATCCTGTCATACTCCTCGGTGTTAAATTCGGCAGTGGCTGCAGGCGGTAATTCATCAAATGTTGGTGCAGCTTCAGCCGCTACTTCTTCGATAATGTATTCTTCTTGAGGAGCAGGTTGAGGAGCAGGTTGTCCGGGTACGGCACTCGCACATGCCAATCCCGTCAGAATAAACACGAACAGCACCAAGAAATATACAAATCTAGAATTTTCGTTTTTCATTTTTCTCTCCTGTTCTCAACGTTATAGCCGAGCCAGATGTAACCAGGGTTAGTTTGCAAGAGCATAGCTGCTCTTCAAGACCCAGGCAGCTCTTAATGTCACCTATTTGTTGGGTTGTTTCTTCTTGCCAAAATCAATCCATGTTTTTCATGTACAGTCATATTCTAACGCCCATTGCCCATTTTTATCTTGTTTCGCTTGGACGATATCAAGGGCGTTGGATAAGCGTGGATCATTCCCGTACCCTAATCGAACTAACGCTTCGATGTTTTGTAACAGATCCGTAACATAAAAAAACGGGGAAACAAAACTTCCACCAATTCCTACTTGGCTTTTTGCTCCATAATGACTGGCCATACAGTGCTGCGATATTTGGGAGTGTAACCAGGGCCTGCTTCGCCCCAGTACCCGGAATCATCCATCTCATCCAATATGATGGAAATTGGGCCCTTCTCATGTGCTAGTTCTTGAGCAGCGACTAGTTCAGCGTCATCCGCAGGAAGCTCTAACAGATCGCGCATGCAAGGTAACGGACGCCTGGCCCATCATCTTGCAAAAGCCAGGATAAGGTGTCCCCGTTTAGTTGTTCTTGCCATGACATTATGATCATCATCCCTTTGAATGCAGGCTGACATTTTTTAAACATCGTTCAATTGTAACCCAGGCGTAATGCACTCTCTGCCCCGGTTTTGCACCGGAAACTGGTTGGAAAACCCCAGCTAATGGCTGCCTACACAAGTGCAGTGCGCCTTAACTTAACGACATAGACTACTAATTTAGCACAAAGGTAGCTATCTTAACAAGACCAGATGCTGATCTTTCGGCTCGTTGCGCCAGACTTAGCGACATCCTGTCCTGCAGAATTCGTCAGATAAATGCACTATGCCAATGAATACAGGGGATGGGGACGGGGTTCTGCGAACCTGTGCCGTACGTCCACCAGCATGGAGGGCGTGTCGGGAAAATCCGGCCTGAATATCACCCACCACTCCTTTGAATCACAAGGATGTGGATTGCACATCGTTGCCGGCAGAGACAGCGGAGGGAGGGCGGGCGCGCTCACAGCTTTTGCCTAGCGAATTTGCTCCCTCGAGACCTTCCGCAAAGACGCCCCCTCAACTTACCGACAAATCCGCTGCCCATTGATATTTCATTGACCAAGCTTTGCACTAGCAAGCCGATTGAGACTTACACTAGCTTCAGCTGCTTCAAGTGCCAAACGACGATGAAGTTCTGGCGGAATCCGCACCATAAACTTTCCGCTGTATTGCTTGATAGCAATTGGCTCAGGCACAGGTTCTCCGTTGGCCTTCAAGTCAGCCACAACATCAGCTACTACTTGGCGAATACCTTCTAGCGCTGCTTCTGGTGTGGAGGCTAACCAACTGAGACTAGAAAACTCGACGCAAAGGCCAACATACTCGTTATCCTCCTCTGATCAGGTCAGGCGATAGGTATATCGGTCATTCTCGAATATCACTTTCTGCCTCCAGTCGATCAATTGCTTTCAACACTTGTCATACTTGATATGCTTTGGCCATACCTTAATGATTCTGGATGTTGACTCGTGGGTCTCCCTGCCAAGGTGTTTTGTAGATACGATGGCTACTACCTTTCTGTCGAGCTTGAACAAAATAGGAATCACACACTTTGCAGATATCTCGAAAGCGAATCCCTTTTGGGTTTCGCCGCATTTTAGCAATGATGTCCTCAATCTTGCTCATATGGCCATGATACCACTATTGATATCGTTGTCAAGAATCTTCCGGATTGTTTGCTGTGCTAACATTTTTTAAATCATCGTTCAACTGCGTCTAGTTGACCCTATCGGCAAATAATCTACCACGATGGTGGAACACTTTGCAAAACCAGGCGCCGATTTCTCGCCGAGGTAGGTGAAACTATGCGATGCCGGGTTCTGGCGGGTTCAACTGACGGACACCGAAGTAGGAAAATGTTCCCTGACAGGGTAGATCACAGATGGTATATTCAATATGTATGTACAAGCGTACAAGCGTACAAGCGTACAAGAGTACAAGCGTACAAGCGTACAAGCGTACAATTAAATTTCTTATGAGTAAACCTGTTGACCACGACAGCCGCATCCCGTTTTATATCCAGGTGATGGATGATCTCCGGCAAGACATCGGTGTAGGTGTTTGGCTGTCAGGGCAACGTATACCAGGAGAACATGAACTTTCTGAGACCTATGGCGTCAGTCGAGCGGTGGTGCGACAGGCCTAAAGAGAGTTAGAGTATGAAGGATTGATTTTCCGGCGCAAGGGAAAGGGCACTTTCGTCGCCACGCCCAAAATCGCCGAAAGTATTGCGCAAGAACTCACCGGTTTCTATCAGGACATGATGGAAAGGGGACATATTCCGGTCACCAAGGTGCTACACCTGCATGTGACACCGGCAAGCAAAAAAGTGGCAGGCTACCTGGCAATCTCGCCGGGCGCGACCGTTATCGATCTGCAACGCTTACGGTTTGTGAACCAAGAACCCATCGTACTCGTTACCAGTTATTTACCTCATGCGCTATGTCCAGGCCTCGAGGATGTTGATTTTATGAATGCATCGTTGTATTCTACATTAGAAGATCAGTACGGATTGCAGATCGCTCGTGGGCGGCGCCGCATCGAGGCGGTGAACGCCAACGAGTTTGAGGCAGAACTATTGCAGGTTGCTGAGGGCGCCGCCCTACTTATGCTTGACAGTATCAGCTATCTGGAAAACGGCAAACCTATGGAATACTATCATGCTCTGCATCGTGGGGATCGTTCTCGCTTTGATGTAGAACTCGTGCGCATACGCGAACAGGGGAAAAAAAGAGAGACGATCGCGCCCCATCCCCATGACCTCCCACCCAGCAACGCTCTCTTAGATTCAAAGCACTATCAAGCTTGAACCATGTGATAACCACAGCTCTTGTGAAGACTGATGCTGTTTCACCCGAATGATGGTTTTTGGAGATGAACAGCTTGAAGTCCACCCCCACTTGACACCCGCCTACATAACACAGCAGCAAAACCAGGAGGTGAAAAACGAAGAGACCTTAACGAACTATCCAGCTTATTATATTACTCAGGAGGATACAAAAAATGTTTACAGGAAAATCTATTCGTTGGTTAGTCACTGCAATCGCCTTGATGCTTATCGTGGCAGCTTGCGCAGCACCCGCTGCGCCCGCCGAGGCCCCGGCAGAAGCGCCCGAAATAGCTGAACCAGAACCGGAAGAAGCCGCGATGCCCTTCGAAGGCCAGAAAGTCGTTGTCGTCACCCAGACCGGACCTGCCATCAGCGGGCCCGTCGAGACTCACGCCCCGGAATGGGAAGCGATGACCGGCGGTGAGGTAGAACTCCAGCAATTTGCCTTCGGCGAACTATTCGAGAAAATCATTACCGCTTTTGATACAGGCGCCAATGACTACGACGTGCTCATCTTCCCCGCCGATTGGGCAGGTGACTTTATGGCTCCCGGCTTCCTCGAAGAGGTCACTCCGGAGATGCTAGAAGGTTTGGATCCAGAGGACATCATTCCCCTGTACGGTGAACGCATCACCGCCTGGGGTGATAAAATCTACGCCTTCCCCTACGATGGCGATGCCCACATGCTGTACTACCGCAAGGACCTGGTGGGGCCAGATTCGCCCTTTGCAGGGGATTTCGAAGCCGAATATGGCTATCCTCTTGCTGAACCTGTGACTTGGTCGCAGTATTACGACATGGCTGAGTTCTTCAACGGCAAAGAGGCCGAGACAGCGGGTGAAACGGCCGAGATCTACGGTGTTGCAGAAGCACAACGTCGCAATGCCCAGAGCTACTGGGTGTTCCTTTCGCATGCAGCAGGCTACGGCAAAGTGCCCGGTAATCCTTGCTTCTTTTTCAGTTGCGATGACATGACACCACAAGTCAACAACCCCGGTTGGGTGGCCGCACTGGACGACTACATCAAGTCGAGAGACCTGGGCCCGCCCGAGCAGCTTCAGTGGGATGTTTCAGACACCCGTGTGCAGTTCCCTGCCGGCGTCTCTGTATTCAACATCGACTGGGGTGATGTCGGCCCCATCTCCTATGATCCCACTTCCTCGGTCATCATCGGCGATACAGGATATGGCGTATTGCCGGGTGGCGATCGCTACTGGGACTATGAGGCAGGTGAATGGGTAGAGGAAGCCAATCCGGCGCCCTTTATCGCCTTCGGCGGTTGGATTATAGGTGTCGCCGCAGATAGCCAGGCCAAAGAGGCCGCCATCGACTTCGCTCGCTTCATGGCAGCCCCCGAAATGGTGCAGTTGCTGGCTGTCACGCCTGACACAGGTATCAACCCCTCTCGCTACAGCCAGTTTGAGGACATCGATCTGTGGGTAGATGCCGGCTTCGACCAGGAAGGGGCCGAAGACTACCTGGATGCCGTGTTGAACACCATCAACCATCCCAATGCGGTACTAGATATTCGCATTCGCGGTTCGGCGGAATACCTGAACGTGCTCGACGTGGAAGTCAGCCGGGCCCTGGCCGAAGAGATTTCATCGCAGGAAGCGATGGACAATGTCGCTGCCGGTTGGGACGAGATCACCGACCGTCTGGGACGTGAAGGCCAGCTTGAACAATATCGTGACTCTATCGGTTACGAGGCTGAATAGCTGACCGATCAGGTGTCGGAAAGGAGTCGGATGTGTTTCCTGGCTTCTTTCCGACCAGCCTTTGAAGGATGATGAACCCGGATTCACACCTTGGTGTTGCGCTGCTGCGCTCTGGCGGCGCAACGCCATCCCTTTTCGGAAGGCACTATGAACGAAGGTAGGGCGCACGAAAAGAGAACCCAACGCCTATTCCTGGCGCCGGTGGTGATTATTCTATTGGCACTATCGATTTTTCCGCTCTTGTGGTCTCTGGGTATTAGCTTCACCGATGTACAGCGGGGTGGCACTACGCAGATCAGTAACGAGGCGCTAGAAAGTGGCGAAGAGACAGACGACGGCTTCCTTGGCTTGGGGTTTAATCTGACACTGCGTAACTATCGCCGTCTTTTCGACGATCAACGACTGCACAACGCCGCCTGGAATACGCTGGTGTTTGTCATTCTCGGCGTGATCGTGCAATACATCATCGGTTTTGGGCTGGCGCTGCTGCTGAACGAAAAATTCTACGCCCGTAATGTCGTCAGAATCATCTTCCTGATGCCGATGATGATGACGCCCGTGGCGGTAGCGTATACCGGGCGTATGATGTTCGATACGCGGATCTCCCCTCCTGCCCATCTTCAAGAGCTCCTGTCTTCGCTAACAGGGATGGCGATCTCGATTCCCTGGTTGGGGCACAGTATCTGGGCGACCATAGCCATTGTCATCATCGATAGCTGGCAGTGGATTCCACTGATCACGCTCTTGTTGCTGGCTGGCATGCAAAGCATCCCTGACGAGATCTACGAGGCTGCGAGAGTCGATGGGGCCACACCCTTTCAGGTGCTGCGAAAAATTACCTTTCCCATCCTGATACCGATCTCCGTCACCGTTATCTTGATCCGTGGCCTGGAGATCTTCAAAATTATCGACGTCATCGTGATTACGACAGGTGGTGGACCTGGCTCAGCCACCGAGTCACTGACCATGTACATTTTTGATACAGCCCTGACTTTCGGTAATTATAGCTACGCTTCGGCGATTTCCTATGTACTCCTGGTGCTCGTGATAGTGTTTGCAACGATCTTTCTTATCATGGCGCGCAGGGCTTCACCTCAGAGCGAGAATTAGGACAGCTACAAGATGAAAAAACGATCCAGACGGCAGCAAATAGTATTGTATGGTATTGTTATTTTCTGGTCCTTTATCTGTTTATTCCCCTTCTACTGGCTCGTGACCACATCACTGAAGCTACCATTACACGTCAGCCGCGGTCCAGTCTATATACCCTGGTTCGATTTTGACCCGACTATGCAACATTGGCAGTATCTGTTTGGTGAAGTGGGCGATACATTCTGGCGCCACTTCCGCAACAGTCTCATTGCTGCCTCGGGAAGCACAGTTTTTGTTGTCGCCTTCGGCGCCATGTCGGGCTACGGACTGTCACGGTACAAGTACTACTGGCGGGGATTAGGCTGGGGCAATGACAACATCGCCTTTTGGATCATCTCACAGCGGTTCCTGCCGCCGGCGCTGTTCGTCGTCCCCTTCTTGTTGTTCTATTCGGCGTTCAATCTCATCGACACCCACTTCGGCCTGATCCTGGCTTATACCATGTTCAACATCCCCTTCGCCGTGTGGATCATGCGCGATTTCTTCAACACATTGCCACGTGATCTGGAAGACAGCGCCCTGGT
This sequence comes from Chloroflexota bacterium, assembly GCA_003353825.1. The sequence goes on along the minus strand of PIVW01000198.1, from coordinate 1,921 downwards.
GGATGGCGCCACGCACTGGCAGGCATTCGTTCGTATCGTCCTGCCCATAAGCACACCGGGACTGGTTTCGGTTGCGATTTTCTCATTCATCTTCGCCTGGAACGAATTTCTCTACGCTCTCATGCTCACAAACTTCGATGCCATTACCCTCCCTGTACTCATTGCCGGGCAGAACAACACGCGTGGGATTCAGTGGTGGTTCATTTCGGCGCTGTCCCTGGCTGCTGTATTGCCTGTGATCCTGATAGGGTTATTTTTCGAGCGTTATATCACCAGGGGTTTAGTGGCTGGCGCGATCAAGGGTTAGGTGGAGTGTGCTTTGAAATCAATCTTTTGGCACGCAGTCATCAAGGGCCACACTCCGAAAAGGAGAGCCAATTGAAACGCGAACTGTTGATGGGCATCGACATCGGCACACAAAGTACTCGTGTTGCCCTGCTCACGTTGGATGGAACCGTCGTAACCAGCGCCAGCCGCCTGCAAGACATGCAGACACCCCGTTCGGGCTGGGCCGAACAGGATCCGGACGTGTGGTGGTCGCATACCATCACCTGCATCAAAGAATCGATGGATCAAGCCAATGTATCTGTCGACGAGATAGGTGGCATCGGCATCAGCGGCCAGATGCACGGAACCGTACCGCTCGACGCTGCCGGTAATCTGCTCAGCCATGATGTACAGTTATGGTGTGATAAACGCAGCGCCGAGATTGTGGAACAGTTCAGACATCAACCCGCGGCAGACAGCGCCTATCAGCTAACAGGCAGCCCCCCTGTAGCGAACTGGTTCGGGTTCAAGATCAGATGGCTGCAAGAGCACGCCCCCGACCTGTATGCTGATACCTGGAAATTCGTCGTTCCCAAAGACTACGTCAACTTCCGCCTGACGGGCGTTGCTTCCATCGACTATTCCGAGGCATCAGGATCCTTCTTGATGGATGCCGCAAGCAGAGAATGGTCTCAGGATCTAATCGAGCAGATTGGCGTGGATCGTGCTAAATTGCCAGATATTCATCGCTCATCGGAAGTGATCGGAAATCTGACGAACGAGGCGGCGAGATTGACCGGCCTGGAAGAAGGAACACCCGTCGTAGCGGGGGGCGGCGACATGCTATGCACGCTCCTGGCCGCGGGCCTGACAGAGCCAGGAGCGGCGTCCGACCTCACTGGCACTTCCGGCATCTTTTCGGTTTTTACCTCGGCCCCGGTTTTTGACGAACGTTTGATGAACCTGCATCACGTAACAGAAGGCTGGATCCCATTTGGTATCACCGATTCCGGCGGCGTCTCCCTGAAGTGGTTCAAAGACAATTTTTGTCGTTACGAGATCGGTCAAGCCAAAAATCGTGGTATCGATGTCTATGACATCCTTAACGAATTGGCAGCAGATATTGCGGCCGGTTGCGAAGGCTTGCTGTTTTCGCCCTATTTAATGGGGGAACGGACCTTGGGCACACCCTATGCCCGCGGCAATTTCTTCGGCCTTACACCCCGGCATGGCGTTGGCGCCATGGTGCGCGCCATTATGGAAGGCGTCACCTTCGAGCTAAGGCGTACGCTCGAAATAGTTACGAGCGCCGGCCATGCGGTCGACGTCATCTACCATAGCGGCGGCGGCGCCTATAGCGATCTATGGTCGCAGATCAAGGCAGATATTTACCAGACGCCAGTACGCACCTTTGAGAACAACGAGGGGGGCATCCTGGGCGCTGCCATCTTGGCCGGCGTTGGCATAGGCGTGTACGAAACTGAGTCGAGCGGCGCAAAGCATTGCCTACGATTCGACAAAACCTTTATGCCTGACCCCGATCTGGCTGCTCGTTACAATTACCAATTCGCCCTCTTTACCGAAATCCACGACCTCTTGCAGGAGCCGTTCGACAAACTGCCACATGTGCCGTAAAAACGTGTTGCGTGTTGCG